>SBBU01000055.1 GCA_005239585.1 Planctomycetaceae bacterium | reverse complement strand
CTGTTAGCAGGGTTGTAGGTCTTGTAATAGAGTGCGAGGGCATCGTTGCGCCTGTTGGCAGCCTTTGTGTTATCAAGGGGGCAAGAAGAGTAAAAGCTGAGGTTGTTGGCTTTAAGGGGGAAACTACACTCCTTATGTCTCTTTCTGATACAGAAGGTATAAAATATTCAGATGAAGTTGAACTTGTTACTAGTGCTCAGAGAATTGCTGTTTCTGAAAAACTTTTAGGCAGAGTCATCGATAGCCTTGGAAATCCTATAGATGATGGTCCTCCGATTGAGACTGATGCATTTTACCCGATTTATCGTCTAGCTCCATCTCCTATGAAAAGGTCTCGCATAAGAGAGCCTCTTGCTACGGGAATAAAGTCGGTTGATTCGCTTATTACCTGTGCAAAAGGACAAAGAATGGGATTATTCGCAGGCAGTGGTGTTGGCAAATCGGTTTTGCTTGGGATGATTGCAAGAAACACTCAGGCACAAGTTAACGTTGTGGCCCTAGTTGGAGAACGAGGGAGAGAAGTAAAAGATTTCATCGAAAGGGATCTTAAAGAGGACGGATTGAGAAGATCATGTGTTGTTGTGGAAACTTCTGATAGACCAGCTCTTCTGAGATCTAAAGCTCCATTTACTGCAACGGCAATCGCTGAATATTTTCGCGACAAGGGTAAAGATGTAATGTTGTTAATGGATTCTATAACCAGAATGTCTAACTCTCAGCGTGAGATTGGTCTTTCGGCTGGCGAACCACCAGCAACACGAGGATACCCACCATCGGTCTTCGCTATCATGCCAAAGCTCCTCGAAAGATCAGGACAAACAGAAAAAGGTAGTATAACCGGGTTGTATACAATTCTCGTAGAAGGTGATGACATGAATGAACCCATTGCTGATACAGCCAGAAGTATTCTTGATGGTCATATATGGCTCTCAAGAAACTTGGCATCTATGGGGCATTACCCGGCAGTTGATTCCCTAGTAAGCATATCAAGACTAATGATAGATGTTGTATCTGAAGAACATAATAGAGCTGCTTCAGCAATTAGATCATGCCTCGCAGTCTATAAGCAATTCGAGGATATGATCAACATAGGGGCATATGCACAAGGTACTAATCCACAAGTAGATGCAGCTATAAAATTGATGCCGCAAATTAACAATTTTTTGAGACAGGCAATACTTGAAAAAGCAGTTTTTGACACTGTCCAACAGGAACTTATCAGATTAGCCAGTGAATACAATAACTATTGTAGGAAATAAGGTGCCAAAGAAATTCGATTTCAGATTGCAAAGGGTCCTTGATTACAGAAAGATGCTGGAAGAACAAAAAAAATATGAATTTATACAGGCCCAGAGAGAGGTAATTCTTCAGGAAACGAAGCTTGTAGATCTTTATACCCAAGAAAATGAAGAAAAACTCTATCTTTCACAGCTGAAAAAGGGGCTGATTAACCCTATTAGCATAAGACTTATGGAGAGCTATCTGGCTGGGATCCTTAAAAGGATTAGTTATGAAAAGGAAGTGCTAAATCAGCTGAAAGAGGAAATGTTTAGAAAAAAAACTGAATTTGTCGAAGCTCGTAAAAAGACGAGACTGTTAGAAAGACTAAAGGAAAAACGTTTTGAAGAACATAAATATGAGCTGGAGCGTGAAGAACGTAGATTCTTAGACGAAGTCGGTATGAACGGGTTCATTAGGATGAATGCGGAGTAAAACATATGATTCGTTTATTAGGTAAGATCGCTGGAGTGGCTCAGGTGGTAGCCTCGTTAATATTAGTTCTTATTATAATAATTGTGGCTATGTTATTAGTTTCAGGTAGGCTCAATCAGAACTCCGTTTCGCTTATGGTTAAGATCTTGGAGGGTGAGGATGTCTCAAGAGAAAAGATTATTGAAAAACCTATTTTGTCAGAGTGGCTAAAACTGGAAGAGGCGAGAAAAAAGCAGGAAGAAACACTAAAGAAAAAAGAAGAACAGGTAAAAGCACTTATGAATATACACATGATAAGACAGATGGAAATAGAGAAAAAGATAGAGAAAAGTGATAAAGAAATGAAGGAATTATTTGATGCGCGTGCCATGTTGGAGAAGGAAAAAAAGGCATTCTATGACATTAAAGAACGTTATGATAAACAGCTTTCAGATGAGCGATTTCTTTCAAATATAAAAATGTTTGAGAAAATGGATGCAATCGATGTTGTAAACATACTAAAAAATATGCCTGAGGAAGAGATAGCTCTTTATATGCGCAAATTAAAGCCTGCTATGGCTGCGGAAATCCTGAATCTATTTGCGCAGGATACTGATTTAAAAGTAAAAGCCAAGGTTGATAAGATTTTAAAATTACCAAGCGGAAATCCTAATTAAATCTAGGCGAAATTTCCGCGACAGGGTTAGGCGTTATCGGAGAGGGTCATGAATATAAGGAGAATTAATGCAGGTAGAGTCTCGGCCGGTAACGCATGGCGAAAAGATCAATGCCCTTATCAAGTTTTATCCTATCATGCCGCAGGCGCCAGCCAGCTTCGAACTCTTTCTTGTCAATTTTCTCCAGTTCTTTCAATTTAACGATATAAATCAAAAAAGTGTCAATATCGTAAATGTTAAAGTTCTCAATCAACATGAAAAGGAAGTTCATCCAAAAGTAGCGGCTCAGTTTATAGAGACAAATAACGAAAATAAGCAAAATGTTAAAGAAAGTGATAGCGAAGATTCATTGACTTGGGAAAACATCGATGTAGAAGAGCAAGTCGAAAATATCCCCCAACCCGCTATATATATTCCTCCTTTACAGCCCATAACAGAGCCGCACGTTGTAACAGTTGAAAGTGTCATTGAAGTACCTACAGAGTTGAATATGTCAGAGGCTTCTTATCAAAATTTGCAGGTTAAGATTGACGAAAATACAAATAGTGAACAAGTGCAAGGACAACAATTCATTCTAACCCAAAACGAGGAGATTGAAGTTGAAGTTCCAAGTGTTTATCAGAAAAAATTCTCATCTGAGGTGGCTGCATTAGATGTAACTAAAACTAATGCTGAAAGGTTACCACAGCAAACTGAAACTAAACTTCAGATTAATGAACCGCAACCTATCCCGGAGGTGGTTTCTGATGCCCGAAAAATTGAGAATGGCAAATCTTTGGAACAAAAACCCGACACAAATAATCAAACGCAATTGTCCCAGCAGGTACAGACATCCCATAAAGAGCAAGATGTACAGAGTATAGTTAGCCAGATGCCGATTCAAACTGTAGTTTCAGAATCAGAGTTGGATATTGATGACACTGATGTTGCAGAAAGCAGATATGATTATATTAAAAATACTCAAATTAACGAAGTAATTACACCAGTCGAGACATTATCTCGTTCTGACGGGGGTACTTCTGGGCAGCAGGCTAAAACCTTCACTAATCGGGATCATGATATTCCTGCTGTGGAAAAAATCCAAAAAAATGAAGCGAATCCCAAAAGGACACAGCATGTTGCCAGACCAGACCTAAAGGGCAGGGCAGAGTTCATTGAGCATATTGTCAAGGCTGCAAAGCTGCTTAATACCAAGT
>SBBU01000318.1 GCA_005239585.1 Planctomycetaceae bacterium | reverse complement strand
ATATGGCTTGTCACGCCTCGATTTTTTTTCAACTGCTGAAACTTTGAAAGGTTTTCCTTTCAAAGAATTCACGATTTCCTCTGCTTGCTTCTGGTTTTTGATCTCGGATTTCTTGCCATCTATTTCAATAAGCAATGCCTCGAATTTTTGTTTGTCTTTTATGAGTTTTGCCTTTATTTCCCAGTATTCTTCGGGGTTAAACGACTTTATCTCTCGCTCCCTTTCAACAACAAGTTTTAGAGCAACGGACTGAACACGCCCGGCGCTGGTTCTTTTGGCAATCTTTTCCCAGAGCAGCGGACTTATTTTATAACCAACAATTCGATCTATGATTCGCCTTGCCTGTTGGCTGTTTACAAGATCCATTGAGATGTTGCCGGGAGTCTTGAAGGATTTCAGCACTTCGTCTCTGGTAATCTCGTGGAATGTGACACGTTTTGCCTTTTCGGCTGGTATTTTGAGTGCATTGAGGAGGTGAAAAGCGATTGCTTCTCCTTCCCGATCCGGGTCTGAGGCAAGATAAATGTCTTTGACTTGAGAGACTAGCTCTTTTAACTCTTTGAGCACATCCTTCCTGTTGCTTAGAATTTTGTATTCAGGCTGAAATCCATTTTCGAGATCGATTCCGAGCTTTCTTTTTGGGAGGTCTCGAACGTGCCCGAGTGATGCACGGACTGTGTACTCATTCCCTAGTATTTTGGTTATTGTCCTGGCCTTGGCTGGAGATTCTACTATTACAAGTGACGTCCTCCTCGCCTCAAGAGGCAGGGCTTCCCTAGACACGTCACCCGGCGTAGCACCCGCTATTCCTCCTCGCCCCCGAGGGGCGCCGCTCGCCGTTGGCGAGCGAGCCTCGCCTGAGGGCGGGAAGCTCGCCCGGAGGGCGGCCCGCCGCAAGCGGTGAGACTTGGTTGAGGAGGCGGGTGATTTTTCGGAACCTGTCATTCACGCACAATTATAGTTGGAGAGTTTTTTCAATCAAGAGAGACAAATTCCAATGGAATAGGAATCTTGACATGAGCGTTAAAGTGGATAGAGTTTGCTAACAGGAGGATAAATATGAAAAGTTTTGCACTAATAGTAGCGTTGATCTTCATCTCCAATTGTAGTGGGGAAAAGAAACCCTCTACAGGAGAAACAGATAACAAACCAGTAGAAGGGCAGGATTATGTATGTGGAATGAAAGGCAAGTTTACAATAAAGGCAATTTATGAGGACAAATCATTTGGTTTCTGCTCCGATGCCTGTAAGAAAAAATTTGAGCAAAAACCTGCATGGTACAAATGGGGCTACTGTATCTGCCCTGAAATTATGCCTAAATGCAAGTGTGATCATTGTGGAGGAAAACCAGAGGCATGCCCGTGTTCTGAAGAGATGGAAAAGGATAAAAAGTAAAGTGAGGAGAGGGAGGGGAGAGAGCCCACAGAGACTATTGAATAGTAAAAAGGACATGGTTCAACTGTGTGCCCTCTTGGCTCGGTGCTCTCTGGGAATGCAACTTGCATACAAGAATAACAGTTTGCATCTGCACGATTCACAACATCTCGGATAAAATTGAAGATTCAATCTAAAATCGGGTTTGTCGGGGGGTGCTTGCTTGTTTGCATCGGATTTAGCATAGGTTTTATCTTATCAGCAGATAACGATTTAAAATTTCTTAAAAATATATCCTGGCCAGGGCACATAATAAAACCTGATTACTGGCTTGAGATTGCTCATGCGCATCTAGGTGTCCTTGGAATACTCAATATTGTGCTATCGCTTGTTGAGCTAAAGAAGCGCTGGCTTTATACGGGCATTTTTATTGGCAGTTGTCTAGTGCCCGCTGGGTTTATCTTTTATCTCGCTCATCCATTGCTCTTATACATAACGCCTGTGGGTTCTTTTCCATTGCTGGCTTGCATCATTCTTGTAGCGCTCGAAAAACTAAGGTCTGCTACCTAAAATTCAACATGAGCCAAGACATCATGGCTGAATGGCTTTTTATATAGCTTTGGATGCAGGATACTCAATAATATCTCTATTCCGTCAACTATCCTAGGGCCTGGTCGTGAAAAAAATGAATTTGCATCGACAGCAAATATTTTCTTCTCAACGAATGCCTTGCATGATTTAAACCCTTCATACTTGAGAAGGATATTCTTTTCCGCAAGAATTCTTTTTACGGTGAATCCACACGGCATGAGGATGATTACTTCCGGATCGGCTTCTCTTGCCTCATCCCAGTTGATCTTTCGTGAAGGTTTTGCAATCTGACCGGCCACATCAATACCGCCTGCGATTTGTGCCATCTCAGGTACCCAGTGCCCTGCTGCAAAAGGAGGTGAGAGCCATTCCATGCAATAGACACGGGGTCTGTCTACATCCTTTGTAATGTCCTTCACCCTGTCAATCCTTCTCTGCATTTCAGATACTATGGTATTTGCGCGTTCTTGTGTGCCCGTCATCCTGCCAAGTTGCTGAATTGTATCTATGATGTCTGAGGTGTTTCTTGGTTCAAGTGAGACGACTTGCGTATCACCACCTATCATTTTGACAGCGTTTCTTACTACCGAGTAAGAAACAGCACAAACCTCACAGAGTTCTTGAGTAACTATTAGATCCGGGCGTAGTAATTTTAATTGACCGCTATCGAGATGATAGAGTCCTGCGCCTCCCTCTATTTCGCGGTGAACGTTCTCATCGATCTCATGGCTGGACATTTTTTCCGCATCTAGTCGAGATGAGGTTATTTTTGGCTTTGAAAGGGCTTGGTTTGGATAGTCACATTCATGTGTTACAGCCACAACTGAATCTCCCAATCCGAGATCAAAAAGGATCTCAGTTGCGCTGGGCAAAAGGGAGCAGATTCTCATTTTGTGAGATTATATCTTGCTTGAGAAAGTTTACCAGCCGAGGGCGGTCTCGAGTATTTCCTTTGATCTGACTAGTCTGTCTCTAAGCAAATCATCTTTAATGGTTTTGAGTTTTTCCTCCACCTGTTTTAGCACATCTTTTTTGTGATCTTTATGGATTCTGTGGGCAATTTGTGCAAGTACCAAGGCTGCATCATTTTGAATATCAATAGAATCCTCATCGAGACTTGAAACTAATAGTTGTGCAAGCTTTGCAATCAGTGTATTGTCAAATCTGAAGCTGATATTGCCCAGTCCAAGAATAGCCCCGTGCTTGGCGTGACTAGATCCATCTTTTGCAATTTTTGCGAGCTTGGCAAAGGTCTCAGTTATCTTCTCGTTGCTTGTGTAGGGAGCAAATTGTTTGAGTGCCCATGCCGATTCCTCTCTGATCTTTTTGTCGGTTTCTTCAAGGAAGGATAGCAGACTGTCAAAAACCTTGGTTTTATCATCGCTGTCAAGCACTCTGGAGAGTCTGATTACACTTTCTATGGCTGCTAGTTTGATATCAAAATCTTTGTTTTGCAGCTCATCTACTGCGATCTTGGTTATTGCCTGAGCTTCAAAGCCAAACTGATAGGCAATATCAGAAAGTGCCTTGATTGAGTTTGCTCTGACCTTTGGATTCTTATCTGTTGCGTATTTATGAAGAGTTTTTGCGATCTTGGCAGACAGAGCTTTATGAAGGTTTTTGGACATGCTGTACAACGCAAGGGAGGCAATTATTCTTGAAGATTCGTCTTTTTCGAGCTGGGATAACATTTCCCCGACTAGTTCATCTTGCTTTTCCTGAGAGATAAATCTTGAGAGTTGCTTTAGGCCGTGGCTTGCTGCAAGCTGAACCTCAGCGTCGCTAGACTTTATCTCTGCGAGCATAATATCCAGGATGAAAAGCGGCTTGTATCCATGCAGGATTGCGACATTCTCAAATGCAGTGATTATGTGGCTTCTAGTCTTGGGATTTTTATCATTAAGGCACTTTTGCATTGCCTCACTTGCCTGATCCAGATTTTCTCCTGAAATATGTTCAGACATTGATAACAAACCCGCCGCCACTGCGCTTTTAGGTGGGGTTTCCTTGTCAAGGATTTTCATTATGGACTCCAAAATCTCCTTCTGTTGCGTTGTGGATAAATTCCTTGAAAGCCGTCGCAAACATTTCCTATGGATTTCGTATTCGACTCGATCTAAAAGGCGGAGGAAAATCTCCGTGGCCTGAACAGTTGCAATCTCAGGTAAGAGGATTGCACTCCCTTCTTTGATGACCATGTTACTGCTCTCCAGATTTTTAAAGAGGTCTTCAATAACTGATTTTTGCTCATCTTTGTCAAGCTGCTGTGCCAGAGAACTGAGTATCTGTGCAAGCGCAAAGTGAAAACTTTTAACTGGTAGTTTTTCTATGCTTTTTTGTACGACAAGAGATAGATGTTTTTTTGAAAAGTTTTTTATGGTGGAAAGGTGTGATGTCGCGGTATCCTGAAGCTCTGTTGAGAGCATGGCTATCAGTGATTCTACGATGATGTCTTGTGTTTTTCCGTCAAGATTCTTGTATACGCCAGCAAGAGGTGAATGCTTTCCGCTCGGACTTGTTGTTGCATCAGTAACTAGGTAAAACCACCAGTACTTTTCTTCCGGATTTTGAAATAATCTGCGTTTTCTGCTATTTAACAGCTTATCGAATGCGATCTTGGCAAGCTCATTCATTTCGTTATATGTTAGGGATTCAGGTTTTTCTGAGATGGTATTTGATATTGTATCAAGCCAGTCAGATGGGTCTGTACTGGCGAGTCCAAGACATAGTCCGGGATTTTTCTTGAGCAGACCTGTCAATTTATGAGTTTCGAAGAGTTTTATAGTTTTTATGATTAACTCTGCCCTCAGGTTGACCTCGGCATCGTCATCTCCGAGGAGTTTTTCAACTTGTTTTAGGCACATGTGCTGGACAAGACTCTTTGTGGAATTATCGCGGACCTCAGGATCGTCGTGAGAAAGACCTTTAAGCCATTCATCGATTTCTGCCTGTGATTGAATTATTAAGAGGGCTAGAAATATCATACAATTTTTCTCTTAAGCATAGAGAGTACCAGGATTCCGTACGCTGCCTTGTAGTTGCGGTCAAACAGGTCATAGCCAGCAAAGCTGCCATCTGCTTCCTGTAGTTCAAGGAATATCTCTTGTATGTCAGATATGTATTTCTCCATGAGTTCCTTGTCCTTCAATTTGTACGCTGCTAGGGCTGAATAGTAGTGACCAAAGTAGAAGTAATAATGGGCAATCATGAAACTGCCTTCATGCCCGCCGCCTTTGGTGGTGTTCTTTCTTATTTTTTCCAGTTCATTTCTATGCTTAAAAAAAACCTGAAGTGATTTTTCAATTTTCTCTTGTGAGCCTTGCCCTGCCTCGTAAAGCGCAAGTTCACAGAGAGGATTTCTTGCACATGATCCCTGTGGTGTGGCAGTTGCTCCGGGCGCACCTTTGGAGTACTGGAAAGAGCTGTCACCCTTTCTTACAGATTTGATATATTCTATGGTCTTTGTAAGGCATTCTTCAGGGATCTCAAAACCATATTTTTTTGCCTCTAAAAGTGCCAGGAGATTGGAAGCTGACAAGAAACTAATACCTTGATACAATTTTTTCGCATATGACCAACCTCCACTCTTATCTGACTGCAACTTGACCATCTTTATGAGTTCATTTATTGTCTCGTTTATCCACTCCTTACGATTTTTAAACAAGGAATGTCTTGAGGCGCGAACAAGAGTAGGCAATGCGTAAGAGGCTATCCATAGATTGCATTCCCATGGTATAACTTGATGGGTACATGGACGGGTCTCTTTTGATTTTGAAATCCCACCGATCATGGCTTTCAATCCCTTCTCAAGAGCAATGACTTGCCTATCCGGTTCAATATCTTGATGTTCCAACAGGGCCAACATGCATAGGGCAGTTGCAGAAGTATCCCAGCCGTTAGGATAGCACTCTTGGCACATTTTAAAAGTCTTGTACTGCTTGTGATATTCTTCTTGGCCTGACCAGAGTCCATTTGGCTTTTGATTGTCTAGTATGAACTTTATTGCCTTGAGAATAGCCTCTTGCTGCACGTTGGCAACACTCTGATTGGTTAGTGGTTTAGCAGTCCCCTGCAAAGTGATCCCAATCAGGAAATAAATAGGCAAAGGAGTCACTTTAAGCATATATAGTTTATACGGTTATGGAGAGTGAGAGTTGGTCTTTTGCTGTGATATGTTTGCAAAAAGCGCCTTGAGTTTTTACAATTCGTCCGACACACTGAATGAGAGTTATCCTGACCGGTGCAACAGGTTTCATAGGGAGCCATCTCCTAGATAAGCTGATTTCAAGCGGGGCAGATGTTACATGTTTTGTTCGAGGGAACAGCAGTCTCAAGTGGCTAGAGGGAAAAAAGTGCAGGATAGAAAGGGTTGATTTCCTTGTTGAGGACTCGATAGCGCGTCATCTCGCAGATGCTGAATACATCTTTCACATAGCTGGAGTGATACGAGGAAAGACAGATCAAGAGTTTTATACCGGGAATCATATAACAACGCGGAACCTTGTTCATTGGACTTGCAAGCATTCGTCTCGGATCAAGAGATTCATTCAATTTAGTTCGCTCGCTGTCACAGGCCCTTCTTTGGATGGCATTCCTGTGAATGAATCTAGTCCAAAAAGGCCGGTCTCAATCTATGGTGTGAGTAAAATGCTTGCGGAACAAGAAGTTCTAAAGATGAGGGATAGATTGCCGGTAACAATCATTCGACCTCCAATTGTTTATGGGATCCGTGACAGCGCCCTTGAGATGTTTTATAAACTTGTGGCAAAGGGTTTTCTGCCTCTATTAGGATCAAGGAAGTATTTTAGTATTGTGCATGTGGATGATTTGCTCTCTGGAACACTGGAACTTCTAAGGCATGAAGCCGCAAAAGGAGAGGTCTATTTCATATCTGATCCGTCTCAATATAGCTTTGATGAACTGGCAAGTTCTGTATCAAGATCGCTTGGAAAAAAGCCTTTGAGAATAAGAATCGGCGATTATATGATCTTGATGATGGGCTCTTTTTTTACAAGTGTTCTCAAACCATTGGGAATTAATTCGATTTTCAGCAGGGACAAGGCGGTGGAGATATGTCAGAAGTATTGGACATGCTCGTCTAAGAAGATAGAAGAACATATAGGCTTCAAGGCGAAAATTGATCTTCAATCTGGAATGCGTGACACTATCAAGTGGTATCTTAAACAGGGGGTTATTTAAATGAATATTGTCCCAAAGCAAAAGATTTACACGATAAGTGAGCTCACCGCCAACATAAAGAGTTTACTCGAGACCAACATTGGGTATGTGTGGATAACTGGTGAGATATCTAATTTTTCCAGGGACAGCACAAAAGGACACCTAAGATTTTCTCTTAAAGATGAACAGGCGCTGATTAGATGTTGGATGTGGGGGCATAACGCTGCGTCGCTAAATTTTGAAGTAGAAGACGGGCTCCAAGTCGTGGCGTTTGGAAAAACAAGTCTTTGGGCTCAGGGAGGGATGTATCAGTTCTATATCGAGATGCTGGAGCCAAAGGGAATCGGTGCTCTTCAATTGCGCTTCGAACAACTAAAACAGAGACTCGAGAAAGAAGGTCTCTTTGATGAAAAGCGAAAGAGAAAGTTGCCTTTTTTATCCCGCAAGATCGCTGTTGTAACTTCAATTGATGGGGCTGCATTGCATGATATTGTCACTACTGTCTTAAAAAGATTACCAAACATTCATATTCTCATTCATCCAGTAAAGGTTCAGGGTGAAGGGGCGGCAAATGACGTAGCCAAGGCAATAACTTTAATCAATGAAAAACTCCCGGATGTTGATTGTAT
>SBBU01000177.1 GCA_005239585.1 Planctomycetaceae bacterium | reverse complement strand
TTAGCTAAAGTGGCTCCAAATTTGATTCTTTTCTTTCTCCCATCAAGGTTCATCCAGTAGTTGAATTTGCTTCCTTCAGGTCCTTTTCGGAGTATGCAGGTCTCCTTCCAGTGGGCATCATATACTTTGAAACGGATCTCTAGGGTTAAAAACTCTTTTATACTGAGTTCATCATTGTGCGGGAGAATAACCCAGTCATCTTTGGCTAGGTCTACTTTGATCGATGTGGTAGTTTCTTCCTTTACATAACTTGTACCGATAGGTTTTACATATTCAGTCCGCAGAAATCCCAGAAACCGGCTACGTTTTCATCATTAAGCAGGCCCTTTCTGCAGGGGATTATATGGTCGATTTGATCATTTTTTACTACAAGAGCACCATGTGCAGTCTTGATGTTGAATTCCCTTGTCAGTAATTCTCCCGTTACAGTGGTTTTATCCGTCTTTATGATAATGGCATCCTTGTCAAATTTTACTACCTTTATTTTGTTGGCAGGTATCTTGAGGGTTCCATACTCGGTTTTGATTTCAAGATCAGTTACTTGCAGGGAAGCAGATATAATTGTGCCGTCCTTGAGCTGTATAAAGAATTCAGGAGAATGAGTTTGGAGGGTGAAAAAAAGGGCAGCGGCTAATAATGGAGATATTGGCATCTAATATATTGGACGTTAAATAGAGAAATTTGTTCGAGTAGAACTATGATTTTCTGTGACAATAGTAGCAAATACTCATTTCTTCGCAGCATTTTTTGCACAATTTCTTTGGAGCTGTGTCAACCAAGCCTCCTTCATTATTACATCGAATGCAAATGCCTTTGTAATAAGAGTTCCCGCATGTGGGTCTTCTGCAACTGAGTTGAACATGGGGGCCCTCTACGATCCACTTCCCATCTTTTTCTAGGTGAGTTTTTTTGTTGATCTCGGTCAATATTCTTTCTAGTCTCGTTTTAACCTCTGGATCTTTTGCCTCTTTTAAAGCCTTTTCGATCTCTGGTATAACGGGCCTGCCAAGTTTGATAAGGGTCTCTGTTGCTTTTTCTCTTGTTTCTGGTTCATCAGCTCCGAGTTTATTTATCAATCCTTTGATGAGAGAATCTGTCTCATTTACTATTGCGAGCATGGCTCTTTTGATGCTTTTTGGTTTTGGTTCTATGTCAAGCTTAATAAGGTTGTCGGCATATTCCCTAGACATCATGTAGATTATTCTGAGTCCGGGGCGATCGAAGAAGTACTTGGCCCATATTTTTGTTACTGCTGTGGATTCTTTATCTGTTAGTCCTTCGCGCTTGATCATATTCTCAAGCTCTCCCATCGCAGTTTTTGTGTCTATGATTCCGCTATCCATGTCAATCTGCATGGATTTGTTCAATTCTGGTATGTACTTTAACTTTTTATCGAATGCAACAAGCACGCCTTTGTATTTGTGTGGGCTTGAGTTAATAAGCGAAATGGTTTTATCTTCGAGCTTTACTTTTACTACGGGATCACTTTTGTCCATGTCGCCCCGATAGAATATGAATTTTTCAGCCTCGCCTTCCTTAGTTATAACATAAGCACCTTCGGTATCTCTTGCTGTCTCCCACCATAATGAACCTTTGGGTTCTCTGAGAGGGTTGCTTGGCTTGTTTGGAGTTATGGTGAGATTAGTCCATGAGACCCTCTTTTCATCTTTTGAAACCTCGCTCTGTTTTGGAAACCACATTGTTGGCCTTCCTGTCTGAAAAGTAACGTTTACGTTGATCTTGGTTTCTTTGTCAGAATGAAAGTAGATCACTGTTTTTTTCACTACTTTATGGATGCAGTCCATACCGCTGCACTTTGTTGCGCAGTGTCCAGTATTCATGTGGCTGCAGTCTTTCGGGCAATTGCCCCCCGCGCATTTGCAGTTCTCGCCGCATTCTGGTGGGATATTAGGCCTTGGTTTCTCATATTTGATCAAAAATTCAGGGAGATCGTAACCCGGAGGTGTTGCAAGTAAATCAACTGCCAATCCGCCCAGGTACTCTATAGCCCCCCATTCGTGTACATCAAAGTCAGGGGTGTTTTGAAAGGATGTAAGAAATAACCCTAGAACGACTACCAATATGTACTTTTTCATAGATCTTCTCCTTCTATAATATATAGATACCTAATGGTACTAGAAAGTTACAATATAATACACCCAAGAGGTGATTTTCTTGGCACAATTAAAAAATTACAGGCATCCAATATGTCAGTAGCGAGACTCCGCCAAAAAATGGGCCAACATTGGCCCATTTTTCTAAGCATGGAGACTATATGCCTAAGCCTGCTAGCAATGCTTACAGACGGGCAACTAGAAAACCTTGAACCCGATACCGTGCTATATGATCCTGAAACCAAAGAGCGAAAGCCCATGATAGTCCTAGTTTCATTCGTATAAATAGTAGGAGGTAATTCGATGAAAGTGATGATCTTTATTGCAGGGCTTTTGGCGGGGACGGTATGTGTTGTTCTATTTCAGCAGGCCCAGACACAAAGTGAGGTAACTGTAAATAAGGAGACTTGGAACGAGATCATAAAAAAGAGTACGGAATATGAAAAACTGGAGGCTGAGATCCGAGAGATAAAGCAGAAGCTTATAGAAAAGGAGACTGTGGTAAAACGCCTTCAAGGCTATATACTTGACAGAGAGACAATCCTAAAGCTAAAAGATGATGAATTACTTAAACTCATAGCAAATCCTGGCAATGGTGCTGCGACAGAACAACCTTCTTTGAGCCCGGAAAAAGTAAGAGAAAAGATCTCGCAATTGAAGGCTAAATTTGACCTAGCGATATCTAACAATGATGGCGAAACAGTCTTGCAAACCATAAAAGAGCTTCTGGCGCTTGGTGATGAATCCTACAAAATAATAGCTGATATATGGTTGAAAGTAGCTGAGGATTTT
>SBBU01000068.1 GCA_005239585.1 Planctomycetaceae bacterium | reverse complement strand
TATCTCTGGTGTCGATCTCGGCTGGGAAAGGGCCAGTGCAGATTCACTCAACAATTTTCCCGCATTTTTCTTTGTAAGCGAGCAGGACAACAGTTATAAGAGACGACTGCTTGGGATCTACGTCCTTGATGAAACATCACTGACAAGCAGCCTTTTACTTTCAAGCGGATTTAGGTTAGACCGTGCAACGCTTGACATGCATAGAGAGAGCAGAGACGTTCTATTTTCAACTACTACAGTTGTTAAGGGAAAGCGTGACTATGACTTTTTGAATCCGCACATAGGGCTTACCTGGCTAATAGGAAATGATCAGTCGGTTTACGGAAGCTGGTCACGCACATTTCGATACCCAAACAGGAACGAGCTTATCGGATTCCTTTCAACGTCAAATGAACTCGTGCCCGAGCGGGCCTCTGTATTTGAGGTTGGATTTAAATCACGCTCCACACCTCTTCTTTATGGGGGAATTTCAATCTATCACATGAATGTAGAGGATGAATTGTCCTTCAATCCGCCTGCTGTAGGCGCAGTTGGACAGTTTGGTAGAAATGAAAATTTCCCACAGGTAAGCCACAGAGGTGCATCGCTTGAGCTACATTCAGTTCCTACCGACACTATTGAACTTTTTAGCACCTACTCAATCTTTAGCACCAAAGTTCAAGAGGGTCCATTCGAAGGAAATGTTGTGCCAATAACTCCCAAACATACAGCAAGCATTGGATTCACTCTCCATCCGACCAAAAACCTGCAGATCACACCTATTCTGCAGTTTGTCGGGTCACGATTCATGTTAAATGATCTTGACAACGGGACACCAAAGCTTGGAGGGTACTCGATTGTGGACATGAAAACTTCATACAAAATAGGTCAATGTACAGCATTTCTGCTTGCAAAGAATCTTTTTGATAAAGAATATTTCGATAGTGGCGGCATCGGAGGGTCACCATGGGGATCAAGAAGGGCTTTTAATCCGGCCCCTGAACGCAACTTTTTACTTGGTGTCGAGGTAATATTTTAATGGAGAAAGAACGGGTCATAATCTGCTGGAGTGGTGGTAAGGATAGCGCTATGGCTCTTTACGAAGCCATAAAGCAATATGAGGTCCTTTCGCTCCTAACGACTGTCACCAAGACGTATGATCGAATCAGCATGCATGGAGTGAGGAGGTCTCTTTTGGCAAGACAGGCCCAGGCCCTGGAGATTCCGGTTCATGAGATCTTTCTTTCAGAGAATTCCTCAAATGAAGAATATGAGGCAAGAATGAATCAAGCCCTCTTGTATTTTAAGGAACAAGGGATAAATTCTGTGCTCTTTGGTGATATCTTCCTTCAAGATCTCCGAGATTACAGAGAAAAGAATCTCGCAAAGATAGGAATGAAGGGAATTTTTCCGATCTGGCAAAGGAATACAACTGAGCTTATGGTGACATTTATCAATATTGGCTTCAAGGCAACAATTGTATGTGTTGATCCAAGGTTCTTAAATAGATCGTTTGCAGGCAGAATCATAGATAAAGAATTCGTCCTTGATCTACCCTCCAATGTCGATCCATGCGGGGAGAATGGTGAATTTCATTCTTTTGTATGGGACGGACCCATATTTAAACAAAAAATAGAATGCAGAACTGGAGAGGTCGTGGAACGCGGATGGAAGGATTCCAAATTCATTTTTTGCGATTTGGTGGAAAAATGAGGATCTTGATAATCTTCACTGGCTCTGCTGTAGGAGTTTTTCTGCTTCTCAATGCCATTAACGAGAATTTCAACCCTTCTTTCCAGACAAGTATCGTAGAGGGAATCTCTTTCCCGAAGAAGATAAAAAACAATGACAAGACACTTGTCGTTGCAACACCACCTAGAAGAATCGTTTCATGCACATTCTTTGCGGATGAAATCGTAATGGCGCTCGTAGAGACAAATAGAATAGAAGCAGTTACATTTATGTCCGATCTGAAGGACTATTGTTCCATGCACGAAATCGCCAAGAAAGTTCCTCACAGAGTAAGGAGCATCCGCGATGTCGAACGCCTAATAGAACTCAGACCTGATTTGATCATAGTAGACCCATTTAACACACCAGATGCGTCGCTTCTTTTAGCAAAGGCCGGGCTTTGTGTTCTAAAGATTGATTATCCAAGATCAATTAGCCAAGTCGAGCAAAACATCTTAATGCTCGGAGAGATTCTTGGTGCACAAAAAGAAGCGAACAGACTTGTAAATGAGATTGAAAATGTAAAGAGACAAATTGTATCGACAGATGAAAAGCCCCGTGTCCTCTATCTTCTTGGGCCCACATGCCCAACCAAAGGAACACTGCTGCATGATATCATTGAAGCTGCTGGAGGAAAGAATATTACTTCAGATAAAGATAAAGGCAGATTTATATATCTATCTCTCGAACATTTAATAGATCTCGATCCAGATGTGATTTTCGTGGGCGGTTCAGTCCTTCCAGATGTGCTCAGGCATGGAGCTGCTGATTCGTTAAAGGCAAAGCGATCAGGAAAACTTTATCTTATCTCACCAATCCATCTGGAATCAGCCTCACACTTGATAGCGAACGCAATAATGGAGATTTCTCAACACCTGCATGGCAAACATAAAAACTAGAATAGTTCTAGTAGTGCTCATTCTCCTACTCTTCATATCTTTTTCTCTCTCTATAATCATAGGTCCTGTAAACCTGAGAGCAGATGAAATTGTCAATACCTTTCTAGGCAAAGGCAATGATCTCCATTCAACAGTCATATTTCACATAAGACTTCCTCGTGCGCTGGCGGCACTGCTGGTAGGGGGCGGACTAGCGCTAGCAGGCGCAGCGGCGCAGGGGCTATTTCGAAACCCACTCGCAGATCCTGGTGTTATCGGAGCCTCTGCAGGGGCCGCGCTGGGTGCAGTAATAGCACTCCACTTTGCGCTGGCATCGATACACTTTTTGATTTTACCCTCAATGGCCTTTGTCGGGGCGCTAACTGCCACACTAGTTGTATACCTGATCAGTATCAGAAGAGGAAACACCCCAATAGTCACGCTCTTACTCGCCGGCGTTGCCGTAACTTCACTTGCCGGCGCATGCACTGCGCTTATCTTGACAATGAGCCGAGAGTATGCGCTACGTGAACAGTTGTTCTGGCTGATGGGCGGACTCGATGCAAGGAGCTGGGCACATGTTAATGTGGCAGCACCATTTATAATCACCGGATCAATTTTTCTTTTGGCCTTCTCACGGCCTCTGGATATCCTGACGCAGGGAGAATTCACAGCATCCAGTCTTGGAGTAAATGTCGGCAGGACAAGGACAATTGTAATCATCCTTGTAGCGCTTGTAACTGGCGCTGCTGTTGCGATAAGTGGAATAATAGGATTTGTCGGATTACTAGTCCCGCACATTATACGCCTTCTGATAGGACCACGGCACGGTCCGCTGATGCTGGCAAGCTTCCTTGGGGGAGGAATTCTACTATTACTCGCGGATGTTCTTACGAGGACAATTACACCGATGGAAATAAGGCTGGGAATCATTACCTCCTTTCTAGGCGTACCGTTTTTTCTTTATCTACTTCGAACCTCTGAAGGAAAAGAGAACTACGCATGACTTGTCTCCTTGACATAAAGGGCATCGGGTTCACAGTCAAAAAGAAGAATATAGTAACTGACATTTCATTGGAGCTAAACTCGGGCGAAATTCTTGCACTGCTCGGCCCTAATGGCGCTGGCAAGACAACACTCCTGCGACTTGCGGCAGGACTCATCCTACCTTCAAATGGCGAGATTTTTCTGGATGGCCAACCTTTGAGTTCACTAGGCTCACAACAGAGGGCAAGAAAGCTGGCAATTGTCTTTCAGAATCAACCTCAACCATTTGAATTTACAGGCTATGAGATCGTCAGCATGGGGAGAAACCCATATTTATCCCCATGGGCATCTTTATCTTTGCGTGACAGAGAAATCATAGAAAGATCAATGCAGCAAGTAGAGATTCTAGAACTTGCTACAAGACGCTTCAACAAACTATCTGGCGGAGAACAGCAGCTCTTTTACCTAGCGCGCTCATTGACACAAGAACCAAAGATCCTTCTTCTTGATGAGCCCACAGCCAATCTTGATGTAAAATATCAGCTGCAGATAATGAAAATAGTTGAGAAACTTGTGGGGACTGGCGTCGGTGTGCTCATGGTAACCCATAACGTCAACCAAGCTGCTCATCACGCGCACAAGATCGCTCTCGTCAAGGGCGGAAGGCTCGTCAAATATGGCAAGCCAAGCGAAGTTATCACAGTTGAGAATTTAAAACTCCTATACGACACAGATGTGGTAAAAATCGTAAATAACGGCCTTGCATTTTACCACTTTACAGCAAGAGCTTGTTAATTTCGAATTTTCAATCAACTTTCCATTCAAAGATGCCTGCTGAATAGTCTTTTTGAAGCTTGACTTCAAGCTTGAGCCTTTTGGTCTCAACCTGATCAAACTGGCTTTGTTGAACGAAAAAACTTTACATGATACGGCTGGCTTATTGGCATTTTGTTTTCCTGAATCTGTTTAATTACATTTTGGCACCTTCAATG
>SBBU01000315.1 GCA_005239585.1 Planctomycetaceae bacterium | reverse complement strand
TTATGTTGAGCGCTCGCTGAAAAAATCTGATATGGATCGACAGGCAGTCGGAGAAAAAGACGGCGTCTCGGCAAAAAAATATGCAAAGAACCTTGTAACCGGGGAGAGAATACCCATCTGGGTGGCAGATTATGTCTTGATGACATACGGTACAGGCGCTGTCATGGGTGTACCTGCACACGATGAAAGGGATTTTCAATTTGCGAAGAAATATAACATTCCAATCAAAGTTGTAATTAAATCTATCGATGGCGAACCATCTGAGGACCATGCCTATGAAGATGCCGGAACAATGGTAAACAGCGGTCAATTCAGCGGGCTCGATTCAAAAAAAGGAATTCAAGATGTAATAAAATACATCAGTGAAAAGAAACTTGGCTCTTCTAAAATTCAGTACAGATTACGAGATTGGCTCATATCACGTCAGCGATATTGGGGCTGCCCCATTCCCATAATAGACTGCGGAAAATGCGGCGATGTCCCAATGCCATTCGAGATGCTTCCATCGAGACTGCCGGAGGGTGTTGTCGATCTCGTAACAAAGGGCCGCTCACCCTTGTCGGATATATCTCAATACATTGAAGTCAGATGCCCACAATGCGGCAGAGAAGCAAACCGAAACCCCGACACAATGGCAACATTTGTAGACTCTAGCTTCTACATGCTTCGCTTTGTCGATCCAAAAAACGACAAGGAACTCTTCTCTATAGAAAGAGCCAAGAAATGGCTACCTATTGATCTTTACATCGGCGGAACAGAACACTCATGCGGACATTTAATCTATTTTCGATTCATCACAAAGGTTTTACATGATGCAGGACTCTTGCACGTTGATGAACCGGCAGTTCGACTCTTCAATCAAGGCATGGTACTAGATTCGCAGGGCCAGGTTATGTCCAAATCAAGGGGAAATGCAGTCCCTGCCTCCACAGTCCTTAACGAGTATGGAGTAGATATTTCTCGAATTGCAACGCTCTTCTTCGCTCCATCAAATGAAGACATTCGATGGGATGACAAGGGCATTAAAGGGGCCCGTAGATTTTTATCCCGCATATGGCAGCTTATCCACACCCTACATGCTATAACTAGGGAAACACCGATAGGGCCTGTCAATCATGATGCACTCTCTGAAAACTTTAGGACCATAAGACGCAAGCTTCATCAGGTGATGAAAAAAGCTACGATTTCAAACGAATCTGACTTTTGCTTTAATACCACGATAGCGAGAATAATGGAGCTACTTAACATGATAGATGATCTCAAGCCTTTTTCGCCAAGTGACAACAACGAGCGATGCGCTTTGAGAGAACTTGCTGAAAATCTTGTCATAATCCTTTCTCCACTTGCCCCATTCATCACAGAAGAGCTCTGGCAGGTCATGGGAAAAAAGAATTCAATATTGAAACACTCCAGATGGCCATCCTACGATGAAGCAATAGCGAAAGAGGAAGAGATTCTCATTGTTGTTCAAGTAAATGGCAAGCTGAGGGCAAAATTCACCGTACCCAACGGCACAGGTGAGGAAGAACTCAAAAAGGCAGCG
Organism: Planctomycetaceae bacterium; assembly: GCA_005239585.1. The sequence continues at coordinate 2,708 of SBBU01000315.1, read as the reverse complement.
CTGGAACAGGTCAAAAAGCAGTTAGATGGAAAGAATGTATCAAGGATTATCGTTGTACCAAATAAACTCGTAAATATAGTCATTTGAAAATGACACAACATCTCCTGGGGCTAAAAGGCCTGACAAAGTCAGAGATCCTGAATTTTCTCAGACTTGCCACGTCATTCAAAAAAGGCGCCCAAAAGAAACTTGCGGGCAAAAAGATAATCACTGCATTCTTTGAGCCCAGCACGCGCACAAAGCTCTCATTCCAGATTGCGGCGGCAAATCTTGGTGTTAAATCCTTCGATCTGCCAGCATCATCCAGCATGCAGAAAGGAGAATCACATCAAGACACATTGAAAACTCTGGATGCACTGGGCCCAGATGCAATTGTAACGAGGCACTCGTCATCGGGCTTTGCTCACAATGCATCAAGACAAGTAACATGCAGTGTGATCAACGCAGGAGACGGTTCAAACGAGCACCCAACACAGGCACTGCTTGATCTTATGACAATTCAAGAATCTCTAGGGACATTATCGGGACTAGAAATACTAATCGTCGGTGACATTCTTCATAGCCGCGTCGCGAGATCAAACATCTGGGCACACAAAACCCTTGGAAACAAGATAACACTATGCGGGCCACAGGGACTTGTACCAAAAGAGTTTGATTGTGAAATATCGAACGATCTTAACTCCTGCCTCAAAAAGGCAGACGCTGTCATTACCTTGAGGATACAATTTGAACGAATGAAGAAAGGCCTCGTAAAATCGACCAACGAGTACAGGAAGAAATTCGGCATAACCGCTGAAAAACTGGGCCTTTTCAAGAAAAAGGCCATATTGCTCCACCCGGGCCCAATGAATCAAGAGATCGAGATTGACAGCTCCGCCTCGTCATCGAAACATTCAGTTATCTTCAAACAGGTCGAAAATGGAGTATATACCCGCATGGCTGTTCTACATGAGATCCTGTCATGAAAACAGAAAAACGCTTGCCATTTTTTGGTATAGCAAATATCCAAGCAAAAACTTGCAAACGTTTGCAAATTTTTTTCTCAAGCTTGATACATGACTATTCTGATTAAGAACGGGAGGGTGGTTGATCCCTCTCAGGGTTTGGATAAAGTTGCTGATCTCCTTATCGAGTCGGGAAAAATATCAAAGATCGGCAAGGTTAGTTCAAACTCTGGCCAAGTCATTGATGCAAAGGACCTCATCGTAACACCCGGGCTGGTAGACCTTCACACACACACGCGTTTCCCGGGAGGCGAACACAAAGAGACACTCGAAAGCGTAACTCAGGCTGCACTGGGAGGCGGCTATACCACTATTGTCGCAATGGCAAATTCGCCAGAGCCTGTAGATTCACAGAGTGTACTGAAACACGTGCAAAGCCAAAGAACAAAGATAAATATGCTGCAGGTTGCAGCCGTGACAGTTGGATTAAAAGGAAAAAAACTTGTCGATATGGAAAAACTTGCAAAGGCAGGGGCAATTGGCTTTTCGGATGACGGCAATCCAATAACGAATTCGCAATTGATGAAACTCGCTCTTCAGCATTCAAAAGCGCTCAAAAAACCCATCATAAGCCACTGTGAGGATCGCGAATTGATTGATGGCGCTGTAATGAACCACGGACGTCTCTGTGTTGAACTCGGACTCGTAGGCATGCCTGTCGAGGCCGAGTCACGCATGGTAGCAAGAGATATATCTCTCGCAAAGAAGACAGGCGGACATCTCCACGTAGCACATGTAAGCACAGCCGAATCATGCAGGATGATAAATGCAGCTAAGAAGCATGGCCTCAGTGTCACAGGCGAAGCAACTCCACACCACCTAGCACTGACAGAGATTTTGCTGACCAGCTACGACGCCCGCTACAAGATGAATCCACCATTGCGTACCGAGACTGATCGCAAGGCGCTTGTTCGAGCACTCAAGGAGGGGAAGACAATCGATGCCATTGCAACCGATCATGCCCCTCACAGCAAGGCTGAAAAAGAGTCCGAGATAAACCAGGCGCCATTTGGAGTACCGGGACTCGAAACATCATTCGCTGTCATCATGACAAAACTTGGCAAAGAGCTGCCCTTGAAACTGATAATCGATCTTTTAAGCACTCGGCCCTCCTCTATATTCAACCTGAACAAAGGGACTCTAAGACCGGGCTCCATTGCTGATGTTGCAATATTCGATCCAAATCTAAAATGGGATGTAAAAGCAGTTTCCATGCGCACCAAGGGGGCTGGCTCACCATTCGAATCCATGACACTTGCAGGCAAGGCAATCTACACAATCGTCCAAGGAGAAATCGCTTATGCCTACCATTAACAACTGTAAGAAAAGTGTCAGCGCTGACACCATTTAAGCGAGGCATCACGCATGTTGATCATTGACGGATACAACCTCCTCTTTGCACAGGAAGGTCCGCCATCAGACACACGCAAACTCGAAGGGATGAGAGCAAAACTCATTGAACGCATTAGAGCCTACTGTCAGAAGAAAAAATGCAAGGCAAAGATATATTTTGATGCAAAAACAATGATAATGATCGCCAACCAGCGAAAAGCCACATACGGCCCAGTAGAGCTCATTTACACTCGTGAATCGGCCGACCCAGCGATTAAGGAATCGATAAAATCCTTAAACTGCCTTAACATTTTACCTCCTTCAAAAAGGTTTGGATCGGTATAGTTACCCACAGCAAGTATTAACCTAATG
>SBBU01000044.1 GCA_005239585.1 Planctomycetaceae bacterium | reverse complement strand
TAGGCGAGCCATCCTTATTAAATCGCCAGTCGTGAAAGAATGCCAGTTTCAACCGTTCCTTGTCTTTGCCTGTTATCTTTAGAAAACGTGCAGGAGTTATAGTGTCAGTATCGATATTTGTCTGCGGTATTATTACAACTCGGCCTTGAATAATTTTTATTGACTCCATACTTAAAGCCACTTTACAGGATTATCAACGGCGCCAACCAAGGCAGAGGCGGCTGCCGTTAACGGACTAGCAAGGAAAGTTCTTGCCCCTTGGCCCTGACGGCCTTGAAAATTACGATTACTTGTGCTCAGGCAGTATCTACCCGAGGCAACCTCATCACCATTCATTGCGATGCACATACTACACCCCGGCTCACGCCAATCACAACCCGCATCTTTGAAAATTTTATCAATGCCTTCGGCCTCAGCTTGTCTCTTTACAATCTGACTCCCGGGAACCACCATAACACGGGTTTTAACTTTACGGCCCTTGAGTATGGATGCCGCAAGCCTGAGATCTGAAAGTCTAGAGTTAGTACAACTACCTATAAACACCACGTCAACCTGTTGCCCTATTATTTGTTGACCCGGCTTTAGACCCATGTACTCGAGAGAGCTAGCAAGATTTTTGCGCTCTTCATGTGAGTCAAGGCTGTCAGGATCAGGTATTCGCTCAGTTATCGGGATTGCCATTGATGGATTTGTACCATAAGTAATCATGGGAGAAAGATTCGAGACATCCATACTCACCGAATGATCAAATCTAGCTCCCTCGTCTGTTTTTAGCCCCTTCCATCTTTTAATGGAATTGTCCCACTCCACTCCTTTCGGAATAAACTCACGACCGTACAGATACTGGAAAGTAGAGTCGTCTGGTGCTACAAGGCCAGCACGCGCCCCTCCCTCTATGCTCATATTGCATATAGTCATTCGCTCTTCCATGCCAAGCAACTTGATGCATGAACCCGTGTATTCAAATACACATCCTGTCCCTCCTCCAGTCCCTATCTTTAAAAGAAGCGCCAGTATGATATCCTTTGCCGTACACCCCTTTGACAACATCCCCTCTATTCTGATCTCAAATGTCTTCATTCGCCGCTGAAGCAGACACTGCGTGGCCAACACATGTTCAACTTCACTTGTACCGATTCCAAAGGCAAGGGCCCCAAAGGCACCATGTGTACTCGTGTGGCTATCGCCGCAGACGATTGTAAGACCCGGCTGAGTGAGACCGAGTTCTGGACCGATTACGTGCACGATTCCCTGACGGCCTGTGGACTCATCGAAGAGCCTGATCCCGAATTCCTTTGAAGACTCTCGCAGCGATTTTATCATCTCAATTGCTTGCAAGTCTGCTATTGGGAGTAAACGATCATGTGTTGGGATAAGATGATCAATTGTAGCAACTGTTCGCTCTGGAGACCGCACCTTTAATCCGCGTCCACGCAAACCATAAAATGCCTGTGGTGATGTGGCTTCATGAATGAGATGCAGATCTATATAAAGTACAGCCGGGCATTCCGGTTCCTCTACCACAACATGCTGGTCCCAGATCTTGTCAAAGAGAGTTTTTGCCGCCACATAGGTAGTTTACTAAATGTCACTCGGATAGAAAAGAGCCTCGGAACTACAACGCTATGTTAAACAGATGTGATATCCCGATGGGGATGATACCCCATCGGGATTAGAATTACCTGTTATGCTTTAGGTTTCTTATTCGTTCTTTTTCTCGTCTTGAGGAGGTCTCATGATGAATTCTTTTCCGCCGCCGCCTTTTTTGCACTCTGGGCACGTGAACTTGCTATTGCCATGTTCGCATTTGAACCTCTCATCATCACCCCATGACTTGCCGCCTACATGAGGAGCTTCGCCTGATTTTTCACAGGTCTTTACAAACTTGGCTTTTTTGCATTTTTCACCATCGCACTCGCCTTCCTTGTCTGACTTTTTGTCACACTTGGGACATACCCAACCTGTGGTCTTGCACTTGTTTACCTCTTCCTTGAATTCCTTCTTGCACTTTTTGCATTCCTTCACTTTAGGCTCTGTTGTTTTCGGTTTGGCACCTTCGCATTCGCATTTCCATGTCTTCTTTACGCAGTATTCGACTTCCTTTGGTTCCTTTTCACATTTGCTGCACTTGCCATCCTTTAAATCCTTGTCTGTGAGGTCCTTCTTGCACTCCTCACAATTCTTGCACTTTTCTGTTGTGGCTACATCGCATCTTTTCTTTGGCTGTTTGGGACTGTCCTGATCATCCTTCTTGAGGTCCCTGTCTTTGAGGTCCTTGAACTTCTCCTGATCTCCGCCACCGCCACCCAGCACAAAGATCTTCTTATGCCCATCGCTCTCTTTCTCCTGACTCTGAGCGAGGGCTCTGCTTGAAAGCAATAGACCTAGAAGGCCTAACGCTAACACTATTTTTTTCATATTGTCATCCTCCGTTAAATTTTACCGAGAAATCCAGTCGCTCTAAGTACCTTACCTAGAGTAAATTGCATATAGGTTATACGTGCCAGCTTTTAATTTGTTAGATGATCACCCTTTCAAAAGGCTAGTTAGGTGTGATCCCGATGGGGCTATAACCCCATCGGGATAGGTATTACATGCGGTTTTATTCCAGCTTGTATTCGATTCTAATCATCTCTTTTATCTTTTGCATATCAAAATGCATCTTTTCACCGTGCTTTTTGCCCTTGCACTCTGGGCATTGGAATCTCAATTTGCCGTGTTCGCATTTGAATTGATCGTCACCACCATCACCACGATCCCATGCGCCTTTTCCGCCTAAATGAGGTGCTTCGCCTGATTTTTCACAGGTCTTTACAAACTTTGTCTTATTGCCATCCTTGCCAGTGCATTTTTCGCCGTCGCACTCGCCTTCCTTGTCTGACTTTTTGTCACACTTGGGACATACCCAACCTGTCACTTTGCACTTGTTTACCTCTTCCTTGAATTCCTTCTTGCACTTTTTGCATTCCTTCACTTTAG
>SBBU01000250.1 GCA_005239585.1 Planctomycetaceae bacterium | reverse complement strand
TTAAAAAATAAAGTGAATCCATCCTGACCCTCGATTAGAGCAATTTTATATCTGGCATAATAAGGCTCAAATTTGTCATTTACAAATATCATGGTAATATTAATCTGTTGCAAACTTGTTTGCGGCACTAGTCCAAGGAGCGGGGTGATCCCTGCACTTTGGCCTTGTGAAGAGAGTGAGACTGGAAATGTTATGGGAAAACAGATTTTGATAGGAGTGGCTGGTTCTGAACTGGTCCAAAGTGCGAGGTGAAAGACTGGGCGCATTTTTTGATCTTGGCCTATAATCCTTCAGGGTTTCAAGACAAGCTTGCGAGGCGAGAACGAATGTGGTCTGTTATTGCCTATTATTCTGCAAGCTCTCTTGTTCTCTCTGGATTTCTCACGCCAATTTACTGGCATAAATTTGTGCTTAGTTTGAATTTTGCATATGGCATTGTAGGATTCTTTATCAGCATTACAGCCGCAAATTTCATCCATGCGTTGTTTATTGACCTTGTGCTGGATCCAAGGATCAAAAGAGGTAAATTTCTGGATACATTGCTTTCATGCCTTGGGATATCCGGCACTTTTTGTCTGTTATTGACAGTTCTTTGGGGGCTGCTGCTTAACTTTTCTCTTGCAGGTTATATTGCAATTGGCATCGCTGTAATTTTCATCTGGTGGTTTATGTTCATAGAATCCAGTGTAGTTAAAGGGATTTATGGTGCGCCGATTGTGGTTACTTTTTCATTGGAGGTCGTATTGCGTATCTTGTCGATGGTTGTGGCGATACTTATCATATCGATTCTTACTGGGACAGCTAACAGGATAAAATCATATCTGATATAGATTCAAGGGATATGATTTTAACAGGCCATCAACCCAACTACCTGCCCTATGCCGGTTTCTTCCACAAAATCATAGAGGCAGATTGTTTTATGATCGTCGACAATGTTCAGTTTGTTAAAAGGGGGCCATTTGGATGGATAAATCGTAACCGTATCAGGACACAGGAAGGTTGGATGTGGCTTACTGTCCCTGTATTGACAAAAGGGAAATTCTTTCAGAAGATCAATGAAGTAGAGATAGATAATTCTGTCCCTTGGGCCAAAAAGCACTGGCGGTCTATAGAGAGAAATTACGCCAAGGCCCCTTTTTTTAAGGAATATGCGGGACACTTTGAATCGATCTATAAAATCGAGTGGGATTTCTTGAACAAACTGAGTGCTGAGATTATAAAGACCATACTACAAATTATGGGAATAGCCAAACCAACATGTACAAGCTCAGAATTAGGGGTGCAAGGGACGGCTACAGAGCTTGTCATTAACATGTGTAAGGCTGTCAAGGCAGATACATATCTTTCAGGGATTCATGGGAGAGACTATTTGCAGCAGGAGGAATTTGGCCGAAATGGTATAAAATTAATCTTTCAGGAATTCGAGCATCCTATCTATACACAATGTCAGCCCGGTGAGTTCATCCCTGATTTATCTGTGATGGATCTTATTTTTAATGTAGGACCACGCAGCAAGGAAGTGCTATGCACATAAATCTTGTTCATCCTCAGGTAGGGCTCTTTATATTTGCGTGGTTCCTTGCTGACATTATGACCCCTGTGATCATAAGGTTTGCGCTGAGGATTGGAGCTGTTGATGTGCCTCATTCATATAAGATTCACAAGGATCCAATACCTTTTTTGGGGGGGGTCGCTATTTACCTTGCGTTTTCCCTTGCTCTTTTCTCGATTTTAAGATTCACAAGTTTTGAGCCATACAAGCATATATTCGCGATAGTGCTGGGAGGGTTCTTTGTACTCATAATTGGCCTCATTGATGACTTTAGACCCATATCTGCAGTAGTCAAGTTGATTATTCTGATATTTTCTACAATCCTTCTTTCTAATTTTGGAATAAATGTGAATCTTACTGGGATTTATTGGATAGACATTGCGCTAACTGTACTGTGGATTGCCGGGGTGACGAGCGCCTTGAACAGCCTTGATAATATGGATGGGGCTGCGTGTGGCGTAGGAGCGGTGGCTTGCTTCTGGACGTTTGTAATCGCATGGTACACCCCTCCTTACGGTCAAAGAGATGTTACATTTGTCGCTGTAACGATTCTTGGGGCATGTATTGGATTTACAAGATACAATTTCAAGCCGGCAAGGATCTTCCTTGGGGACAATGGCAGTCTACTGCTCGGCTTTTTGTTGGCAATCCTTATGACGCTAACAGGCTGGTCTAGCGCTGAAGTGGCAAAGGCGATAATAATCCCTTGCTGTGTGATGGCTGTGCCCCTTTACGATATTACACTTAGTACAATTCTCAGGATTAAGAACGGGGTTGTTAAAAACTTGTATCAGGCCATAGTTTATTGCGGACGTGATCACCTGACTCACAGGTTTGTTGCGTTAGGCCTCTCGCAGAGGGAGGCAGTTTTGATGCTCTATCTCTTTGGCACCATAAGCGGGGCGATCGGCGCCATAATTCATATTCAGACAGTTGGCCCTGTTCTTTATATGCCGATAATTGCTCTATCGCTGATAGCTCTTGTAGTTCTGGGCGTGATCTTAAATAGGGCAAAGGTCTATCCTGAAAAATCAGGAGAGCAGCTTCAAAGTTAGTTTTTTCCCTTCCTCTACACCCGGTTGATTAAACGGGTCAACCCCCAAGAGTTTTCCCTCAAAGAATGTTGCCATTTGCAGCATGAATACAAGTTCGCCAACACTCTCTTCGTTTATCTCTTTCAACTCAAGTGTCATAGTTGGTTTTCCCGTCCTTTTTAGCGCCTGCTCAGTCCCTTTTTTCTCACAGTTTAGTATAAAACTAAGAGATTTTCCCTTCAAGTTACTAAACTCATTTGAATCGATAGGAACATTAAGGTCTCTTCTAAATTGCTCCACATGTAAAAAGACAATTAGTTTATCCCTTGGCCCTTCATTTAATAACTGAATGAGAGAATGCTGGTCTGTGGCCCCGCGCGCCTTGAGTGGAGTCTGACCTTTTCCATCCTTGCCCAATGACTCTGCCCACAACTGGCAAAAAAGATCGACAACTGTCTCTAATGCATCAGCGTATGACATTAGCACCAGGATATTTGCCTTGGTTTTATAAAAGTAGTAGCTTGATACGGCAAAGGTGTAAGGTGTGTTTTCTGAATATTTTACTGATTGTGATGTTTCAAATGCCCTCTTTGCACCTTGCATGATTTTAAATATATCTGCCCCGCAAAATCTGGCAGGGACAAGTCCGACAGGGGTAAGCGTGGAAAACCTCCCAGTTATGGGTCTTGGAATTTCAAAAGAAACGAGATTCTTTTCAGTTGCAAGGCCCCGCAGATAACCTGAATCGGGGCCTGTAGCCACAATGACATTTTTCTTCAAATTTTTTATCTTCTTCATTGCAATCAGCCACGTTGCGATTGTTTCCAGCGTAGACCCTGTCTTGCTGACCAGATAAAAGAGTGTCCTTTCTGGTTTGATTGAATCTAAGACTTGGGTGGTAGTCTCAGGGTCAATGTTATCTAAGAAGAAAAATCGCGGTGAGTTTTTCGTTCCCAGGGCTCTTACCAGGGCCTTGGCGCCAAGAGAGGATCCTCCGATTCCAATGTGAACAAAATAGTCATATTTGTCCGCGGTCCTCTGGTAAAAATCTTCGATTTTTGAGGTTACATTTTCATCAAAGACTGCAAATGGGGGAGGGGGTGTGTTTACAATTGAGATTTGTTTCTCAAGCATTTTCTTGAGTTGAGGGGATATGATCTGGGATATTTTCAAGTCGATCCGAGAAAGTCTTTTCATAGCACGCTTATTTGTCTTTCCCAACAAAGGATGAAAGAGATAGGAGCAGGGTATTTTGATCTGCCTGCGCGCCACATACGGGCTGGCATGAATAGATAGACTGCCTTGGAGCAATTATTCGAAGAAACTTAACATATTTTTGTTTACACATGCTTTAAAATTCTCATCTATCTGACTATTAATGAAGTTCTTAATAATGAATTTGCCAGTGTTTTTATCACTCTTGAAGGATATTGAAAGGGCCGATGCAATTCTTTGTAGTGCTGTTGACCTGCCCCAAGACACTTTCATGGTGCTGCTTTAATGGGATCAATAACACTTTGGGCTTGGTTTATATGATTACCAGTCAATATACTCTTCCTTCAAGCGACCATTTAGAAGGTACTCTTTTTCTTCCTCCTGTGAAATTTGGCCCCCACTATTTTTTATAATCTTCAATAACGATTTCTTTAAACCTTGTGTAAAGTTATTCGGTGAATCTAGAAGCAGTCTCATTTGTGGCGCCATGCCGTAGTATTTGTTCTTGTTGATCTCGTCCACTGCCCAGACATGTATATGCCACGTTTCATTCTTTAATGACAATACATCGAGCAAAACCGAGATCCTTTCCTGATAACTCTTTGCCTCGAAATAGCTAATCTTTTTCTCAATTACAGATAAGGACTGTTCTGCAACTTTCAGTAATTCTGTTTTGCGAGCGCCTTGTGCGAATCTTCTTATGTCTCCTACTATCTGCGTTAGATCTTCATAGCGGGAAAAGTAGGAAGAATATAGAAGTAAATCCTTTTTTAATAGCGTGTCTTCGGTCTCAATTGATAGCGCCAAGAGTGCTTCATTAGACCTAGGGGCACCACAGTTAAGAAGAGCTCTGTAAGCAGCTCTGCGAATCATGGTATTATCGGATTTTGTATAGGACTTGATCGCCTCAATTGCCTTTACGCTACCCCGCAAATAAAAAACCTTGTTACCCAACATCTCTAGATGGCCAATCACCCTCTTGCTTTCTTCAAGGCATTTAACAAAGCAATCTAGTGATTGATCCGCGTTGGCATAAACATTTTCCATGTCTTTCAGAGGTTTCTGACTTTGACAGAGCAACCCACAAATCCGTTCACATATACCCAAATCTCGTATTCTCTCCTTTGTTGTTTTTTCTATCCATTCCTCAACTGATTGCCTGTCCTGATTCCCGGAAGCAGTTCGCTCAGAATCCTTATTATGAGTATCTCTTTTCTCCGTATGTTGAAGTGGTTTCTGTGGTTGTAACTTTTTCGAACCGCTTGTATCTGCTGGCTTGTATCTATCCTCTGCCACTGGAACATTAATGGGGAAAATCACAATAGCTAGGACGACCAAACCACATAATATGAAGAAAAGCTTGATTTTAATAGTGTTCATATTCGCTATTTAAATAGATGTGCCCCTTTACACTGAGCGCTGGTTAATCTCTTGGAGGCGATTTCGGTGTCTTCAGCACTTGGCTTGGATGCCATGAGATTGCTCAACCTGAGATGATCTAAAACTTCCAGTCCAGCTTTGGCCGTAAAGTTATAACTCTTGTCTCTTCGATGCATGTTTATGGTCTGGCCCTTTACAGTGACTGTGGAACTGACATCAATTACTTGAGGTACACCAATGTTCAAAGCTGCGTTTAAGCTTACTGTGCCCGCTACTCCTTCCTCTTTAGCACCCGTTATCAAGTTCTCGAAAGTACCCGTTACTCCTATAGGCGTTTCATTTAAGGCTTTTAAGATCTCTAAGCGTATTGCGTCAATGTTCTTTCCTTCCGTTTTGAATGTAAACTTACCTTGACCTGTTGTGTTTTGGAACGGTGCATACCTAAATGTATCTGTTCCCACCACAAACATAACATTACCGAAGACATCTATGGTAAAAATCAAGTCCTTACCATCCGGCTTTCCATCTATCTGAAAGTCTGCATGGAACGGGTGGTCCATAATTATATGACCCAGCTCGTGCGCTATAAGCGTATAGTTCTTTGGTTTATCAACTGCAAAGCCGATTTGATCGGCACGCACAACGATTGCCCTTGTTACATCCGTGAGACCTTTTTTATCCGTGAAAAATTTTGGAATGTAGGACTTACCAAGGAGCTCATCTCGATTTGTAAATCCAGTAATTACGAATAAATCAATAGTGCTCGCATCATCATCTTGAAAGCCTTTTATAAGATCTGCCTCCTCTTGCGCTGGATCTACTCCCTCGCCACTGGTAGCCAAACCATTCCCAAGGTCGACGTTCTTCGCTAGCGCTTCTGCAAATGTAAATTTTTCTATACTAACCTTGAAATCTATGCAGCACTGTGACCATTCCGATCTTGTTACTGCAAAACTTTGATGAATTGCTGTATCTGAAATAAGCGGCTTCTCTTTCGTTTCACCGAATACGACAACGTGTACGTTAACTGTCTTTAGCGGTTGTGTTCCCGATGCTGGGCAGATTTTGATATTCGTGCCTTTCTCGCCCATCTCCTTTCCATCCAAGCGGACTAGTGTAACTTCTCCCTCTACTTTAACTTTTTCAGGCAGTGATTGTAGTTTATCTGGCTTGAAGAGTAACAAACTGCGATCATCTGTACCGCCATACTGGACCTTATCAATGTGGCTATCATCTTTATCGCTAAAGGTTATTATAAATGGCCCTGCTACGATGTTTCCTTGGCCATCATCCTTAAAAACAGTGTCTGTAATGTTGTCCATCGCCTCTCCTGTTGAATCTTTAATACGAATCGTGCCTTTGCTTCCTGCTTTTGCTGAACCTCCTTCTATTTTGACGAAAAAGCGGTCAGCATCACTCTCAACGAGTTTGGCTACGGTTTCCGAGCCGCTCTTTGCAAATGCTTGTTCCCATTTTGCCACCTTTAACCCCTCAAGTGAGCTAATTGGCTTTTTGTCCTTGTCGAGAAACGTAACAGATGGCTTTGCTTCCATTGTGACAATAAACGTCATGGTTGCTTTGGTTGCGTGGCCCACTTCATTGAGCACAAGGACTACTATTGTGTGAAAACCAGACGAGAGTAGGGGGCCCACCTGTCCGGTAAATGTGATAGAAGCTGGACAGTTCCCAAACAACGCCGTTTCCGCGCTCACAGTGCGTAATAATGTGAGATCGTGTCCATCAAACGTAACAGTCACATCTTTTATCCCTGTCTCAGGATCAGACACGGTGAAGTTTATTGGGACAGGATCTACGAAAAAGTAGGTACCTAGTGGGACAGGTGATTCTTGTATAAATTGTGGCGGTGAGGCATCCCCTGCGATTTGAAATGTTACTGTTTTTATGTTGTTGCTCGTATCTGGGTCTTGCCATTCGTTGCCATCAGTCGTTAACCCAATAATTTCCGCTTCAAATGTAAAGTTCTTGAGACCAGTCTCATAAATAGTGACTGACATGGAAATATCCTTTATGACAGTTTGACCAGGTTCCATTCTTCCAATATGGAGCATGCCAAAAATAACCTCTGAATCGATGATTTGTAAATATGATCCGGAATCAGAGCTTGTCCTTGGGAGTAGCTTTGCCTCGATGGGATCTGGACCAGCGTTATAAATTGTAACAGTAGCGCTTAAATAATTTGTTGCATTTGCCTTTACTTTGGTTGGAGCATGAATTGTTATTGATTGCACTTGCAGATCAGCGCAGCCGGAGGCTGCTGCTATGATGCTAAGAGGGACAAGGCTTGTCACATATAGTACTATCTTTTTGAACTTTCCCATAATTCCTCCCAAAAGATTATTGGGGTGTATTATAACAGAAAAAAAAAGATGATTGCAAGCGAATCGAACTGTTTGCATGAGGGTTGTATGAAGAATTGTGTCCAAAAAACGAAAAACGCGGACTAACGGAATATTTAGAGAGAAAAATCCGAGAAGATTATTATTCTATTCCAATTTGCCTCCGTGCGAGCTGTACGCAGTCCCTATTTCCACAAGATTTATGGAGGTGGCTTTTCTTGATCATAAATTAAATCTTCTAAGCATTACTGCAATTGTGAGGGAACCAAGGCCCAATATTGCAAGCAGACTCTGCAGTGGAAAAGTAGTTTCAGTACTGCTTTCGGGTGGCAGGCCAATTTTGTCTTTGTATCGCATAGCAAAATCGGAATTTTTTCCTATTGCAGAAAACTCTGGCTCGTAGGGCATAAGAACAGATACTAGCGCTGTTTCATCTCCGCTTTTTATGAAAACTTTGTATGGTATCTCAGGCCTTGTCATCTTGAATAAGTAAAGTACTTCATTGATGCGTGTGTAGGGGCTTAGCAGCCTCGACTCCGGCTCAGTTATTCTGGCCTCTACTATCTTCTCCTTGTCCTTTTCGACCCTTATTGTGACTTCGTCGTGGGTGGCAGATGTGTAAACTCTGGTAGCGAGTCTATCACCTGATATGCGGCTAAGATGTCTCACGAGCTGAGTAACTATTTTAGATGAGCCATTCCAGAGGAAGAAATCGCTTGACCATCTCTCTGCGGTATCAGTCGCAAAAAAGGCGCTCTTTCCCAGCCCGTAGCGGCCAACGCAAATTATTGGTGTTTGGTCTTCAGTAACTATCACAGAGTATGTATGCGATTTTGCTATGCTCTTAATATATCCAGTGATATGAGGAATTTCAGATGTCTTCACACCAGAAAGTATTTCGTGTGAGTCTTTGATGCCAAGTTTCGTAAGCAGGCCTCTCTGTCCGTTATTAGCATGGTTAGAGGGAGGATTTTTTGGTTCGGGCCTTGTTTCTTTCACTACATGCCTAGTCTCGTTTATCAGTATCTGAGGGATCTTGGCAAAGCTAGATGTAAACATGGATCTTCCCTTGCCGAGTTTTGCAAGATGGCTCATAAGGACGAGATCAAACTCTTCGCTCCCTATGCAGATCGAGCTGAGCGTGATTCCCTTTGAGAGCATCTCTGTCAATATCTCTTCATATTTTGCAGGCAGGGCCATGCCATCTGAGAGGAGAACCACGTGCTTTACAGAAGTTTTTACAGCAGATAGGACGTTGCTGGCAAGTTCAAGTCCGGCATAGATGTCAGTACCACCATCTGCAAACATCCGAAGTACCTTATCCTCGATTGTTGTTAATTCACCCGCCTTGGTGGGTGGTACTATAAGGTGGGCCTTTGCGTCAAATGCTATAACGCTGACATTGTCCTCTGCGCTGAGCGACTTGGCGCTCTCTATGCAGGCCTCCTTTGCAATTGTAAGGTTTTTCCCCGCCATCGAGCCAGACTTGTCTATAAGGAATAAAAGTGAGATCTGAGGTGCCTGTACTTTGACGTCTGTACTATTAGAGGTAGGAGTATCTTTCCCTATTGGCTGGTCTTTTGAAAAGTTAACCGGCAAGATTTTTTGGAGTAAGGAGGACTCTAGGTCTGATTTAGTCATAGAGTGGCTTGCGCAGAGAAGAACTCCGCCACCCAGATCATTTACATATGAGGATAGTTCATTTATCCCTTTTTCAATAATTCTGTTCTCAGGCACTCCAATGAATATAACTAAATCAAAGTCAGTTAGCGTGCCCTTTAACATTGGAAAGTTTCTTGCCTCTTCTACAATGAGATCAATATCCTGTCCGCCAAGGATTTTAAGGAGTTGGGCATCGTTCTCTGTCGGGCCCTTGAATATAATTCCGCTCTGCTTGCCTATTACATGTAACGCCGCCGTGCCAAGGTTATTTCTCTTTTCAGTGTCCTGTAATGGGCTGATGATTACAGTAACGCTGTGAATCCCTCTGGTCATGGCTGGTTTAGGATCGATATTCTTTATTACAAAATGGTTTTCACCTTTGGATAGTTTTATTTTTTGAGTTAATTCAGGCAGCCATACGCTGTCTGTTGAGACCCTTAATTCCGCCTCTGTTTGGATGTTTGAATCGATCAGTAATCCTGCATTAAATGGTTTGCCGTAGTAGTTAAGTTGCGGGACGTCAAGCTTGCGCACCAAGACCTCCGGCGAATCTGTTCCAATAGGGACCAATGAGATATCTCGTTCAGGTTCAAAGTGTTGCTGAAAATTGCCATCTGTCATCAAGATTATTCTATTGTCATAATCACTTTGGTATAAAAGGCGCGCAAGTCTTATCGCCTGCGACGGGTCTGTTCTCTTGGTCTCTATTTCTTCTTTCCATCTTTGAATGGACTCGATCTTAGAGCCAGATTCAAGGTTTTTCAGTGAGTTCTTATATAAGATTTTTTCTACATCGTCTGCCGAGAGTTTGAGAGGCATATTGTCGCCTTGAACGATTACTTGGGCCTTCCCGGCAAAGAGGACCAGAGCAGCCTTGGCGCATTGTGATTTACTAATATAGTCTAGGGCCTCTTTTTTTGCGTCATCAGTTACACTTTCTGAGACATCCAACAAGAATATGGCCATTCGTTTTTTTACGGTACTAGTCACAATATGAGGCTCAGCAAGTGCGAGAACAAAGAATAGAATTACCGCGCTGCGGGCAAATATAAGCAATCTAAATCGAATCGGTGAAACCTCTTGCTTTGAGCGAAGTGTTATAACTGCAGTAAGTAAAATAAGCAGCGGTAATGCTAGGAGAGGAAGCGTATATTCAAAGTGCAGATTCACAATAACCAATTAGAGGATGTAAGAACTAAAAAGTCAAATTCAAAATTTTTGTTTTTTTTATCCGCATTTGCAGAAGACCCGTCTGCGGGTTTACCCATGGGGCTCGATATTTGATAACTTATTTAACTAGTCGTGCCATGGCCCAGTTGGCTCGATCGAGGACAAATCCGTTTTCTCCAAATTCAACTAAAAGAGTAAGGCTTTTTGCCGCTGTTATATCTAATTCGATATCCAGAGGGTTATCTTTGATGGTTATGTTCTTCCATTCCTTAGCGACCTTGCCATCGACTAGAACCTTGAACGTAACATTTGCAAAATACCAGTCCTTCACCTTTGCGTCCGAATTATCTATGCCAATGGTTGCCATGAATTTTTTATAGCTGCCGCCCAGGTCGTAAGTAAGTTCGCTTCTGGCATGTACGCCGAGGCCCTTTGAGTAGACCTTGTCCCTGATTGTTAAAGGTCCGCCTCCGACCACCGCCCTGTCTCGCTGATATGGATAGTAAAGGTCTGTCTCGGGAGACCCCTTGATAAAGTTGGGATCTTCGTTTACGGCAGTTGGGGTGATATCTGACAAAAACACAACTCTTGAATTCTTAAAGTGAATCGCAGAAAGATGAGCTATGTTGATCTTTATTGTTTGCTCTGTCTTTCGCTCGTAGAAATCCTTTATTACCATAAAATCACCGTCCAGTTTTTCTATCGTGCCTGTTAGGCGTGTCCCGTCAGTAAGCACCAAGCTTGCGTAGAGATCTTTTGGGAGTGCAGGGGGAGTGACAAATGCAAAATGCATTATGTATATTCTTGTGATATCCTTTATGTTCTTCGATGTTTCTTTGCTTCCTACTGCAGTGACGTATAGAACCTTTTCTTTCGTAAAGTCCTTGATTAGTGACGCCTTTTCAAAGTCGGTCTTGTTATTTGGCATTATATAACCAATCACATGGCCGGCTGGCATGACTGGTTCAGGGTCGGTCCAGAGGTTTCTGTTTACAACTGACTCTATCGATTTGATCTGCGTTATATCATACTTTAGCACCCCAAAAGCAGAAGAAGTAATAGAAAGTTCATCATTTACAATGCCTATGATTGAGCCAAAAAGTAGATCTCCAGTTGTGAGTTTGATCTGAAAATATTCATGGCCGGGCGAACTGACTGGTTTTTCATCTTGAAATTTCATCTCAACCACATTGAGGCAATTAATCTTTTGCAGCTTTGACCCTTCTTTAAATCCAATAAAGAGTCCTTTCGATGATTTTTCTATATAGTCGATCTTGGGTGTCTCATATTTTGCTTCATGTCCCTTGTCGTCTATCCCCTTGATTGTGACTTGGGCAAAGAGTGGGGATGAAAACCATAAAAGCATCGCCAATGTCTTCATACTTCACCTATAAAAATTGAGCTATTACTTATACGAATATTCCATAGGTTTCGTTGGCCTCAACCAAGAATGTTCGCTTGGCGTAGGAGTACGAAAATTGCATGTTCCATGGAGATTTGGGGCGGGATAAAGACATAATTTATAGAGTTTTTTAGGCTAAAGTCCTTCCACTTTGTGAGGTGTTCTTCAAGGAGGGTCTTATACTGGTCAAGCTCGCTCTTGTCTATGTACAACTTTTTTTTATCGCGGGTCTCTCTGTCTATGAGCTCTAATTTTCCCTTGATATCCGGATTGAGTTCTTCACTTGAGAGGAGGTGTATGATCGAGATTTCAATCGGGATTTTGCTTATGATGAGCAATTCATCCATCATCTCTTTTTCCCACAGGTCAGATATCACAAACAAAATAGGACTAGCTTTTAATCCTGATATGCTGTTTCTGAGAATCTGCTTCATATCAAGCTTGGATTGACCTATTTTCTCAACGTGATTGAACATTCTTTTGCAGTCTGTATGTCCGACGAAAGTAATGTCAGAACCTCCGGTGATCAGCCTAACTCTGCCTATATTGGCAAGGGTTATGTATGCAATGCTTGCCGCGATCTTTTTAGCGCCATCAAGTTTTGAATCTGTCATTGATGGGGAATTATCCAGGAGGATGTAACTAGAGACTGCCTGCTCTCTTGAGAATTGTTTAATGAAGAATTGCCCCAGCCTTGCATAGGCATTCCAGTCAATGTATCTGTAATCGTCGCCTTGGGAGTAGGATCTGTATGAAAGGAATTCAGGTGACTGACCTGTTCTTTTTGATTTCTTGTCAGCTTCCTCTGGCGAACCCCCTTGTCTCTTTAGTTCAAGCCTGAGGAGTTCCAGCTTTCGCAGAAAATCTTCTGAAAATATCATTGCCTTGATAGTGCAAACTGTATGTCCTGTGATATCTGCTGTTTTAATTCCTCTGCGTTATTAAATCGCTTCTCGTCTCTTAATCTGAATAGGAATTCAATTTTTATTTTCTTTCCATAAAAATCGGGGCCTTTATAGTCGATTATATAGACTTCGACTATCTGTTTGGTCGCGGCGCCGAAAGTGGGTCTAAACCCTATATTAGCCACCCCTTTTTTTGTCTTGTTTCCCAGTATGACGCTTACTGCATAGACGCCTGTGGGTGGAATCACTTTTGCTTTAGTTTCTATGTTAGCAGTGGGGTATCCAATCGATTTGCCGCGAGAGTCGCCTTGGACGACGCGGCCGCTAATCGAGTACGAGCGTCCCAGAATAGTGGGTACTTCTTCAACATGTCCTTTTGACAGGAGTTCTCTTATCAGGCTTGATGAAAATGGCCTCCCTTTATAGAGAGCAACGTCGCATTTTATTGTTTCGAGTCTCTTATTGAAGCTGTTCAGTAGTTTTACATCGCCCTCTCTGTCGTGGCCGAATCGCGAGTCGTATCCCAGCACAACGCAACTGGCTTTAAGCTTGTTCATGATAATTCCTTCGATAAAATCCTGAGCTGTTGTGCTTGCAAACTTTTTGGTGAAGCGGATCAGGATGCAGTAATCTATTCCACATGACTCGATAAGTTGTAATCTTTCCCTGAGATCTACCAGCAGTGGGACATCTTTGTCGTAAAGTATCGTTGCCGGGTGTCTATCGAATGTGATCACTACGGATGAAGCTTTTCGCCTTGATGCCTCGGTTGCCACCAGAGCGAGGACATCCTTGTGTCCAAGGTGAACCCCATCAAAGACACCCCACGTAACAACAGGGTCCTTGATCGAGCTATCGGGCAGGTCATTTGCGCCTAGAATTAGTCTCATTAACTCAGTAGGATTGGTGGCTTTGTGTTATAGCGCGCCAGCCTTTTTTAGTCTGGTTCTTGGTCTTTTACCCTCTTCGAGGCCCTTTATATCTCGTCTTAATCGTAGTTTCTCAGCAGGTGTCATCTTATCTATGATCAATAACCCATCGAGATGATCAATCTCGTGTTGAAGAACCCGGGCGAAGAGATCTGCTGCCTCGATTGTCTGCTCTTTGAGGTCCATGTCTAATGCTGAGAGTTTAATCCTTTTTGCCCTCGTGATTTGCGCTATAATCCCCGGCAGACTAAGACATGCCTCTTCCTCGGTCTCTTTTCCCGCACGGGACAAAATCTTGGGATTTATCAGGACTTTTTCCTCTTCAGGTTTTGTACGATCCCCAAGGAGATTTATTACTAGGATTCGCTGCATGACTCCGACCTGGTTCCCGGCAAGTCCTATACCATTGGTCTTGTACATGATGTCAAACATTTCTTTGACGATTTCCTTCAACTCATCGGTTGTTGCCTCGATAGGTTTGGCAATCTCTCTGAGCCTTGGGTCTGGATAATATACAAGCTCCATGTGGGCGATTATACTTTTTTTGCACTTACTATCAACTGTAGTTATATTTTCGTATAAAATATAGATGCAAAGGTTCCTTCCACTAATTTTGATCGCGAGCTGCACACAGGAGAAGCTTCCAACAATTAATGACATACTTTCAGTCGACAAGCCATCACATGAGACATGCTTGGCCTGCCATAAAGAGGTATACAAGGAATGGGCGCAAACCCTGCATGCCGGTGCTTGGGTAAATGGGCTCTTCCAGGTCTCAACAAAGAACTACTCAAAGGAAGGATGCCTGATGTGTCATAGCACTCTACCTATATTCTGGGGTGAAATAAAAATTGATAAAGACGCTAGACCTCACTTTAGAGGCTTTGTTATGGAAGATGGAGTGAACTGTCTGACATGTCATGGTATGGCAGATGGTGTTGCAGCATCGCGTGATATCCCAACGGCCCCCTGCAATCCCAAAAAGGAACCTAGATTAAAGTCAGCAGAATTTTGCGGCGTATGTCATAATCCCACACACTATGCTTATGATGAATGGAAAGAGTCCAGGGCATCAAAGGCAGGCTATACTTGTATCAGCTGTCACATGGCGCAGGTGGATAGAGATACCCCGCACGGGAAGCGAAAGGGTAGGAGTCACTATATGCCGGGAGGTTTTGACGAAGATCAGGTTAAACGAGCTGTTTCAATTGAGACCTCATTTAAGGATGGAAAGCTCAAGGTCAGGCTGACTAACCATTGCGGCCATAAATTTCCGGGTGAAGTTGGATTCAGGTCATTTGTGATAAAGGTGTTGATGTTTGATGAAAAAGATGAGGAGTTGCAGCGTATATTTACAACTCTACGCAGAGAACTCAAGGGTGAAATCAATTGGATAGATAACAGCCTGAAACCTGATGAGATTAGAGAAATAGTATTTGATATCCCGGGAAACGTTGCCAGACTGGAGACAAGATATTTCTTTAAGCAATTTTCAGTTCAGCTTGAAGAAACGGCAATTCAGCTCGGTGAATGGCAAGCCAAAACAAAGTAGGAACTAACTCATGTTCAGAATTTGGCTAGCAACTATAGCTTGTAGCGTATTACCAAGTCAGGAGGATAATTGGAAAAAATTGACCAAGGCGCCTGTTGAAGGGAGATCTGCTCATGCCTATGCACTTGCGGGCGACAAGCTTCTCTTATGGGGCGGAATTGGCCAAGGCAAGGAGATTTTTAATGACGGGGCGTTGTATGATATTAACAAGGGTTCATGGAAGAAAATATCAGAATGTCCTCTCAAGAGGAGATATTACGTGGCTGGGATTACGATTGGTGACAGAATGATTATATGGGGTGGACTAGATGCTTCCTGGCGTGCTTGGAACGACGGGGCAATATATGATCCATCTAATGATTCATGGGGTAAGATGGCAGAGTGTCCCATCGAGGGGAGGTATCACATACCGCTGGCATGCTATAAAGATAACATGATTGTTTGGGGCGGATACGGAAGTGCAAGATTTTATAAAGATGGTGCAATTTTTAATATGAAGGAGAACAAATGGCATAAGATAAAAGATGGTCCTCTTGGTGAAAGAAGCAGTCATAGCTCTGTTGTAATCGGAGACAAGGTGGTAATCTGGGGAGGCTTTGACGGCGCAAAATCATTGGCAGATGGTGCCATATATGATATTTCCAAGGAGAGCTGGACGGCACTAAAAGATGGTCCTCTGGGGGCTAGGCACTTTCATTCAATGACCATCTCTCATGATAGAGTGATAATCTGGGGCGGATTCTATATGCATGGCGGAAAAAAATCGTACAACGATGGAGCCATATATGATCTGAAAAAAGAGAGCTGGTTAAAAATGAAAGAATGTCCGCTCTCTGCGAGGCATCTTCATTCATCACTGCTTATGAAAGATAAACTTGTCATCTGGGGAGGGACAAATGATGAGAAATTTTATAATGATGGGGCAGTATATAACATTGAGAAGGATACTTGGGAACTCATCGCCAGTCCGCTCGATGGCAGGTGCCGCCATACAGGAGTGTTGTTTGAGGACAGACTAGTAATATGGGGTGGGGCAGCGAAAGACAAATTCTATGACGACGGCGCTCTTCTAAAACTCACAGTACGGTAACTTGAGGAGTTAAAAGAACTACAGAAAACCAGTTTTTGTCATCTTCCCAATTGTGTTTGATTGTGAACCCACTTTGAGAGGCAAGCCGCTTAATCTGTTCGTCTGTGAATTTGTATGAATTTTCCGTGTGGATAGTTTCATTCAAATCAAAGTGAATCTTCATGTCCAAGGCCCCTATAAAAACCTCTTGTACACAATTTGACACAAGGTGCATCTCAATGCGCCCATGATTAGAGTTAAAAAAAGCACGGTGAGAAAAATTATTTAGATTGAACTCTCCACCCAGTTCATGATTGATTCGTTCAAGGATATTCAGGTTGAATTTTGCTGTAACACCCTGTGAGTCATTATATGCGGCCTCAAGCGATGAAATGTCCTTGATCAAGTCAAAGCCTACGAGCACATAACCTTCATGATGAAGGGAAGTTCTGAGAGATTGGAAGAATCTTTGGGAGTCTTGCGGTGCCAAGTTGCCGATGTTTGAACCCAAAAAAAGTACAAGGGCAGGGGCAGACTTGTGTC
>SBBU01000146.1 GCA_005239585.1 Planctomycetaceae bacterium | reverse complement strand
GTTTTATTGCACTCTTTTTTGCCCTGTCAAAATTTGAAATATCGTCAGTTTTAAACCCCATGCTGTAGGAATTGTCTATAGCTATTATATAGGCGGTCTCTTTTGATGGGGATTTATCCTGTAAAGAGAAGGAACAAAGGGCAAGGGTAACTAGGCTCAATAACTTTTTCATCCGTCAAACCTCCAAACTCGTATCTAAATATAACTGAAGAGAAAGGTATGTCAATGCGATCCGCTGGGCAATTGACTTGGCTGTAATTTTAAAATAGGATTTGGCAGAATGGGTATTGAATTCATAACAGATCCAAAGATCGAGCAGTATATAAAAAATCTGTATGTCCCTTTTGATAGTGTGCTTGTGGAGATGCATCGCCTCGCAAAAGAGCGAAACTTTCCTATTGTGGGTCCGCTCGTCGGAAGGGTGCTTTATTTGTTGACCAAACTCGTTCGCCCACCTCGAATTCTTGAGCTTGGCTCTGGCTTTGGATATTCTGCATACTGGTTTACAAAGGCGATGGGCCAGGATGCCAAAATTACGCTTACAGAGTATTCTCAGGATAACATAGATCTGGCTCGCGGCTTTCTTGCAAAGGCTGGCATCCAAGAGAGCAGCTGTGAATTTCTAGTTGGTGATTCTTTAAAGCTTATTGAACAGCTCGATGGAGAATTCGACATTATTTTCAATGACATCGACAAGGCAAGCTACCCCACGGCCTTTCAAAAGGCCATTCCGAGGCTCAGGAAGGAAGGCATGTTGATCTCAGATAACGTCTTGTGGGGCGGGAGTGTGATTGAGGAGACTGACGATCCCGACACTCTGGCGATGAAAGAATATACCAGTCTCATATTCGAGTCGAAAGAACTCTGCTCACTGATTGTTCCCATAAGGGATGGAGTTTCAATCTCGTTAAAACTGTCTTGATCGAATTCCGTTAGGTTGCGGAATTTGATCATACGTAACAATCCTGCTTACAGAGGCAAAGCCTCAGTGCTTAACGTCTATACTTGTAAAAGGGTAGGTTGTGAAGATATTACCTATAAGTGGGACTAGCACTCTTATCTTCGTGTGGATCGACAAAAACAGCTCAGCTCGAGGATCCAAAGAAACAAGCCAATGCAATTGAGTTGTTTGCTAAAGCTAGTCGGTTATTAGAGAAGGGGGATCGCAAAGGGGCTCTTGAGCTGTTTCGTGAGATTGTCAGCCTGGGCCAGCAGGTAGAGGAATATGAGGAAGCCCACTGTCAAGTGGGACGGCTTCTTGCAAAACTTGGGCATATAGACGAGGCTATCGCTGAATTTCAGAGATTTTTAAAGGTTCCTCGTATCATTAGAGGGTACCAGGAATGGTCTGCTCAATGGTATATTCAAACTTATCAAGATCCCCGTCCAGAGGTTCAAAGAGAAATAGCATTACTTTACTTTCGCACAGGGAGATATAAAGAGGCGCTGGAAACAATGTTCGTTGCAGTCAAGTATTATCCTCGTCGGAGAATGTGCGGAAACCATGTTGCTAGACTTGACTGGCTTGATAAGCAATTTATCGGAGAGTGTTACGAGAAACAGGGAGAGCTAGAAAAGGCAATCGAGACCTACTGGGACGCTATTCGAGACCGTAGATCGCAACTCTATAGTGATCACAAAATCCTGGTTTCTCTCGCCGACATTTATGTAAAGCGAAAACAGGTAAAGGAGCTTAAGGCTATGGTGGAGCTTGAGCTAAAGGAAAATCCGTGCAGTTTGGTATACATGATACCGGAGTATCTGGAGATTGTTGAGTTAAAAAAGAGGGGTGACATTGCCTGGCTGTACGCATTCGGCAAAGAGCTAGAAGAAAGATATATGTTCTGCCTGCACAAGGATGTACTAGAAAACGGTCTATGGAAAGCCAAGGTAGCTGCACAGATGCTAGGAGCAATGGGTAACAATGCCTTGGAATTCATAACCGAACGCTTGTCTGGTGAAGATGGAAAATGGGCTCTCTACTGTGCTCGATATATAAAAGACAAGCGCATTCTAAAACCTCTTTTGGATCACTGCCCGGCAAGCCTGGAGCAATCGGGAGGCATTACTTTTGAATACTACTGTTTGACGTTCTTAATGCTTAAAGAAATAGCCGTTCCATACTTGGAGGAAATTGTAAAGAATGGCGAGCCCAATCAGGCCAAGGCTAAAGAACTTTTAGAGTTCATATCTCACCGGGATTTAGAATGATAGCACAGATTAGATATCATGTTAACAAACCTCAGTATTTACCGATCCACTTTACCCATTGGAGTTTTTTGTTGACAGAATTATAAAGCCTTTTATCACCTGTCCACAACTCGCATCTATGGTGTTCTGCTAGGGCAAGGTAATGACAGTCATACGTCGCAGGAAGTTTGAACTCGCATGCGAGTTCAATTGTCCTAAATTGTAAGCCGAGCTCTTCTTTTATTTCGATCCCGAGCTCGAATACAAGTTTTAGCGCCTGCTTAGCCTGTTGCGTCGTTATTTCACCCCGAACGACGCATTTATAAAATGCGTTTGTCAGCTCTGCAATAATCAAGCTTGGTGCCAATATTTGCGTGTCGAGCGCTGTCCACTCATTAGCAAGCTTTATTGCCTTGGCGCTGTGCTGCTCATGCATTGCGAGCATTGCCACCAGGCTTGCGTCTACGACTATTTTCGCCACTCTCTTGCCTCATGAATCAGATCTCCTGATGAGACAGAGAATATATGACCTTTAGAGATTTTGGATTGAAGGGAAGAGAGGTCATGTAGAACATCTTTTCTAGCTCGCTTTCTCCCGATTTCCTGTCTTGAGTCCTTTACTAGCTCGCTTGTTATGGCGTTAACGCAATATTCAGAAATGGAGGTTCCCCTATTAGCAGCAGCTATTTTGACCCTGGTACGAAGCGCTTGAGCAATGTAAATATTTATCCTCGCCATGGATTTCCTGCTATTCGCATTCGAATTCTTCACTTGGCATAGTATAGCACTATAGTGCTAAAGTGTCAATGACCCACATGGGTTCGTTTGTCCAGATCTATTGCCAGACATTTCACGAATTGGTAAATTTGGCCAAGTTTATGAATGATCTCTTTGGCGAGGCCAGAAAATATATTGCAGGAGGTGTGAACAGCCCGGTCAGGGCATTCAAAAGCGTTGGTGGGACGCCTGTTTTCTTCACAAGGGGAAAAGGGCAACGGCTCTATGATGTGGGGGGGAGAAAATATACTGATCTTGTCTTGGGATGGGGGCCCTTGATCCTTGGTCATTCACATCCGGCAGTTGTTTCAGCTATCAAGAAGACATCAGCTCGTGCCCAGTGCTTTGGGGCTCCGACGCAGGATGAAACTAGGCTGGCCAAGTTGATAACCTCAGCATTTGATGGTGACGTCAGGATACGACTAGTCAATTCTGGCACTGAGGCAGGCATGTCAGTGATTCGGCTTGCTCGTGCCTACAGAAACAGAAAGTTAATTATCAAATTCGAAGGCTGTTATCACGGTCATTCAGATAGCTTGCTTGTAAAGGCTGGTTCTGGCGCTATCTCACTCCCTGTAAGCAAAGGAGTCCCTGAAGAATTTACTAGGCTGACCAGATTACTCCCATATAACAATTCCGAGGCGCTTCGCAGGTTTTGCAAGAAATATGGCCGTCAGGTAGCATGCATCATCGTTGAACCTATAGCAGGGAACATGGGTGTGGTTTTGCCCGCAGATGATTTTATCAAGACATTGAATTGGGCTTCAGAAAGATTTGGAATTCTTTTAATAGCTGACGAGGTCATCACAGGTTTTAGATTTCGCTTTGGTCCTATTGCAAGCGAGCTCGGTCTGAGAGTGGACATCACAATGCTAGGGAAAATTATTGGCGGCGGGCTTCCAATAGGGGCTTACCTTGCAGGCAAAAAATTGATGGGGCTTGTGGCCCCTGATGGACCTGTCTATCAAGCGGGGACGCTATCTGGAAATCCCATCGCGGTTAATGCCGGGCTTGCACAGCTTCAATTCCTGAAAAGAAGGCCTCAGTTGTATAAAAAGCTTGATGAATTGGGTGATCATTTTGTGAGCGAGGCAAAAAAAATACTCAAAAATGTGACAATCAATAGAATTGGTTCAATGTTTACCATTTTCTTCACGAAGGAGCCTGTCACTGACCTCACAAGCGCATTAAAAAGCAACACAAAGCGTTACGCAAAGTTCTTTCATTCAATGCTTCGCCGTGGTTTTTACCTCCCACCCAGCCAATTCGAGGCAGCTTTTCTGTCTGTGCAACATACACATAAAGATATTGATAGATTCCTTCAGGCAATAAGGGATAGGAAGCCTGCTGACTAGTAGTCAGCAGGCTTGTTACAAATTTTAGTCCTTAGTAGTAAAAGTTGTGGATGTTGATGTATATGGCTTTGTCCATAGAGGCTGTTGTGGGGCATCTTTGCTTTTAAGCATATCGCTCCATTTCTCGTCGGCGAGGCGATCGCTCATTGGATGCTTGAATTCATAGAAACTCAGGACAGGGCCTGCACCCAGGACAAGTTTACCGCTCGGCAGGATGTAACAAGTAACCATAAGGTTAAGTGATCCAGTACCAACTTGCAGTGTCTTTTTGTTTTCAGGGTTCGTAAAGACATCTGCAATTAGAGAACTCTTTAGCGCCTTGGCATCAAAACCAGACAATAAATTTGTAAGGACATCATGCGCGAACTCTTCGAGGAATTGAACCTGATTTTTATCAAGTTTCTTGTTCGCAACCTCGTTTTCGCTTATGTGCAGGAGCGTTTCAATCAGTGTTTCAAGCCCTTTGAAGCGATGAATTTTCTCGTCCATGATATCTAACAGGCCATTACTCGTCATCCTTACAAGGGCTAGTAATCTGGCGTAAAATTCGGGAGTTGGTTCTACATAGTGCAGGGTTTCATCGTGAATGCCCATTGTCTGGATTTCCATTGGATTCTTGGTATACAAAATAGTGTCATGTTTGAGCTGTGCCCATGAGGCAAGGGCTGTATTTAGCGATTTTGATCTATAGGCGCTAGTTGTCATGAATGTCTGATACCCCTCGCCATATTCTGCAAGGAGAGGTCCTAGTGTGTAAAGCCATGACCAGTATATATTGCGGTTCCAGTCAAGGTCGCTTAATTTTGCAAAATCTTTTTTCAATTCATTGAATGTCTCATCGTAGTGGGCAAACTGATCATCGCCGAGCTCTTCTATAAGCTCTTGAGCCCTCTTACTACCAAAAAGGGCCATTACATCAAGGCCCCTTGAGTATCCTCGCATTATCCCAAAAACCGTATTTTCCGCGGTGAACGTCTTGGTCCAGTCTGTGCCAGTGTATTCCTTGACCGTTGGATAGACCAATCTACCCATTGCATATCCATCTGGGGTAAACCGCTGACCCATAAGACGAAAACCCATCGACTTGTGGAGCGCTTCGATGAGCTTCTCAGGTCCCGCGCTGGGATCAAAAGTACCCTGATTGCCTGTCCCGCTATATATTGCAGGCGGATTGTGCCTTGCAATTTCTGTCTTGAATTCGTTTAGCTTGTTCTGATCTGAAAGTGCAGCCAGATCAATTGCACTGCCGCAGACCTTGACCAAGGCATCTTTGTATTCCTGCGGGCCAAGATCATCCGCAAGCCCGACAAAGAATGAGGTGACAGTATATATCTTTTCCCACACGTCTTGTGCCTTTCTTTTGTCTGGCAGAGTTGTTTCATTCATGATTTTTGTCAACAAGGCGGCCGCAAGCGTTTGTTGATTCGATTCTTCCGATGAGACAAGGAACGGCTCGTCTGCGCGTCCGTATGGCTCGCCACCTTTGAGTATAAAGGTCATGCGTCCCAGCCACGTCATGCAGATAAAGTATTTTTTAAGCGTTTCGCTCTGCGTATAGTGACCGCGTGGGCGATATAGTGAAAAATCTTCAGAGTATCTGAAGAGGGGCCAGGATACGGATTGTTCCGGCCAAAAACCCTCGCACTTGGCTATTTTTTCAAGGACAATGTCAGCCTGCTCTTTTACTGATTCTGGAATTTTTGCCTCGGGCTTGAGTGTCTTGAGGGCTATTGCCAGATATGTAATCGCCTTTTGCCGGGCTTGTTTTAAAT
>SBBU01000024.1 GCA_005239585.1 Planctomycetaceae bacterium | reverse complement strand
TTGCCTCTATCCCTGTCTTCAAAGTGGTTAACCTAGCGATCTCGCCAAGTCTTTCAATTGGAACTTTGATCAGTTTCTCATCGGCTGGATACCGATCTATAGAATAAATCTGGAGAGCCTTGGGTTTTGGTTTGATCCTCTTCAAAGACTCGATCCAGTCACTGACCTCCTCTGGAGTTGAATTGTCTATTCTGCCACCTGTAAACATGGCCTGAATTATGACATCCTTCAGCCCGGCAATATCATGGATGATTTTCTCTAGTGTGATTTTAACAAGAGGGATATTTATCTTCTTGAACATTGCTTCATTGCCTGCATCCACCTTTATTATGCGCTCGTCAAGCAAATTAAGGCCATCAACTATTGACTTGCTATCCATATGGGCGCCATCTGAAAGAATTGTCGTCTTTGATGTTGGCGCCACTTGGTCTCTTACTTTAATGATCTCCCTTACCACATTACAGAAATCTGGATGCATGGTAGGTTCGCCGTTGCCTGCAAGGGTGATCCAGTTGGGAGGCGAGTCCATTTTGAGCAGTGCATCTTTGAGTTCCGAAGCGATTTGTGTCTTATCCGGAAAGGAATATTTGGATGCCTCTTGCGGTTTTTCATACGTCCAGTCGCACTGACAGTAGGGACAATTAAACGAGCATATCTTGACTGAAAACGGGAGCACATTCACACCGAGCGAGGCCCCAAGCCTGCGCGATTTGACCGGCCCATATATGCAGCTCGGCGCCAGCTTGAATTCTTTCAGCCTAGCCTTTTCAGTCATGAGAGGCATGATATCAAATAACGGCATCCTTTTGAAGGGCGACTGATTACGTTTTATGGGGAATTTCGTCATGTTAATTAGAGCTGAAATTTTTGATAATTCTTTTGTGTTTGAAGTTAAATGAGTGTGGGGTATAATAATCGTTATATGAAAGGCTTTACACTGATCGAACTTCTTATCGTTATAGTAATTATAGCGATCTTGGCCTCTGCGCTAACGATCGGGATCACCAGCTTTATCTGCACTGGAAAAGAGACAGCGACGCGCACTCTGATGCAAAATGTCGGGTTTGCCCTCGCCAAATACAAACAGGATAAGAATAAATTCCCAGATACTATTGCAGTTACATTCAGCTCGAAAAATCTTGTGACAGAGCTGGAGAATGCTAATTTAATGGGCTTTAAAGAGGATGAAAAGAATGCAAATGGCGAGATTGTAAGCAAGGTTTTCCCGGATAAAACAGTCAAATACCGTAACAACAACCAAAAGCCATACAATGCGGATAACTATTCCCCTCAAGACCCAAACACAGAGCCTCCCAGAAAAAACAAGAACATGGTTGACATGTGGACAAGCGGCTGCTCTGAGGGAGATAAAGAGGGCTGGGTAGTAAATAATTGGTAGGAAATCGCATGCGAGGACTTTCTTTAATTGAGATACTCATAGTTATTGTCATTATAGGAATACTCGCCTCTGTGCTCACAATCTCAGCAACTTCTTTTGTAGAGGGTCAGAAACACAACAATACAATAGCCATCATAAATGCACTCGATGCAGGTTGTAAGCGCTATAAGAATGATCATCACAAATATCCACCTCAGGAATACACCGTACCAAATCTGCGCAAGATAGTAGGGTCAGAATGCCTTCACTACTTTCTTGGAAAAAGACGACAGAAAATAGAAGGGGATGTAAAGGCAGGCGAACTTGAACCCTATGTAGATTTCAAAGGCTGGTGGCTCAAGTCAAATCCGGAAGATCCAGACCCCACACCCTCTGGCAAACCGCCTAATATCTGTTTTGTAGTAGATGCATGGGGAAATGATATAAATTACAATAATCCGGGTATTAAATTTAATAAAAGTGGGGTGGATATCTGGACAGAGAGAGGTTTTCCTGCCGACGAAACCATGTGGATCGTTAACAAATGAAAGGCTTTGCCATGCACTTTGGTTGTAGGTTAGGTCAAGATACCACTGTGATGTCTAAATTTCAGGATGTTCGAAGAAAATCCCCATTAATCTCTGGCGCAAGTGGGGGATTTACAATAGTTGAGTTGTTGGTTGTCATGGTTGTGATAATCATTCTTTCAGCCGTTTCGATCCCCATGTTCTCCAGCATGTTCCAGTCACATGGTGTGAACGAAGGGTCATCGATAATTGTTCAGGTCATTTCAAATGCAAGAGAGCTTGCGGCCCGTGATCAGGGCTTTTATTTCATTGAATTTACTAACGTAGAGGAGCGGGGTCAGATGAAAATCTTTAAAGACAAGAACTCAAACAGGATATTCGAACCCAATATTGACACTGAGGTAAGCCCTAATCCGACACGTCTGCCTCAAGGAGTAATTTTTTATACAGATAAGGATGGCAAGAAAAAATACCCGGACTGGCTTGGATTTAACTCCACAGGTTACTCTGTATTTCCTGCAGGTTACCAGACATATTCTTACAAGATATTAGAACCTAATTTTGGCGGACCTGATCCCAAGCTCTGGGGCGATATTATAATTTCATCCAAAGATCAGCCTGAGAAAGTCTGTATAGATGTGAATGAACTCACTGGTGAAGTGGCTGAGATTTATTCATTGAATAAGAACGAATGAACCCCACCCTTTCCACAGGGTGAGATACCCTATGGAAAGGATGGGAATTCATTCTGGCAGTCCGAAGGCAAGCTTCGAGTCAGCTCGAAAAGGCTGGAGGCAGTCTAAAGGGAACAGAGGGGTAACATTAATGGAAATCCTTATTGCCATTATCATCATGTCTATCGGATTGGCTGGGATCGTGGTGCTCTTCCATCCTTCAATGCGGGCATCCAAAGAGACCCTTGAGGAGACGCGCGCGGTAGTTATTGCCCAATCAATACGGGATTCTCTCACAGGTGCACTGCGGTTTGCCCAATACGATGAAGCCTCTGATACTTACACTGTAACATTGACCCACGACATGGAGGGCGGCAAGCTTCTATTCAAACTGCCTCCTCTCAAGGTCAACAACCTGCCGAGGAACAACCAAAACGAATGGGTTCACTACCCCGGCGCAACAACTCCGTCAAAAGAGGGAAATTATTTCACTCCGGAAAAAGACAAGGCGTTGCTGCTCAATAAAGACTGGATATCTAATGTTGTAAAGGAAATATCAAAGAAAGATCCTTCAGAGCCTTATGAGCAGTTCTTGTTCTCATTTGATGTCAGGAGAGAGGATGTACCCAAGCTCTATGGGTTTCGTGTGAATGTTTTTAGAGCGACGGGGAACCTCGATCAATCTGATCCGGAGAAGGAGCACGTCAAGACATTTACTTTTCAGATTTCTACACCATGAAGATTGATTCATCCATTTTAAACCCGGGTGACTCTGCCGTGAAAAGATACGGCTTTACTCTGGTGGAGCTTCTTGTCTCAATAGTCCTTACCATGATGATAATAGGCGCGATTGCCCAGGTCTTCACGATCAGTTCTGACACCGTGGCTGTCGACAAGGCAAGATCTCGCATTGATAGCCATGGACGGAGGGTGCTTGAGATAATCGAGCAGGACCTAAAGGGATGTATTAGCTTCGACGGAAACCAAAAATTCATTATGAAAAATGGCAGTTCAGATGCAAACGGCAATATAACTTACGGGCCTAGCAATTCAAATGAGAAAAACGCTGCTGACAATATCACATTCAGAACAGTCACGGCAATTGCAGATGTGATACAGCGTGTTGAAATCACGTTTATACTTGAGAAAAAAGGAGATAGGAAGACAGTTAAAACAGAAAGACCGTTATTCAGATTAATCAGGCAGGTGCGGGCCCCAAACTCCACCGATTCGTGGAAATACGACAAGAAAGCCGCAGACAGCAGCGGCAGGGAGATAGATGATCATGAGATATGTGCCAACGTTATTTCATTCAACATTGAATACATCACCTCATCAGGTTTTGCGCAACTGGACACAAATCCCTTCCCGCCGGAAGACCCTCTGGGCGACAATGATAGGCTCTACGAAAAAGCAGTAGCGCCACAAAACCCGCTTGATCGTGATACAGCCAAGAAAAATGACACAGATCCGAACAAACTTAGATGCCCACAAATAAGAATCACCCTTGTGCTTACTGAAGATATCACTGAGCGTCAAGAGCGGATATTCACGCGAGTATTTCAGATACCTGCCGGATAACTTGTGTACATTGACAAATATCCTTTTCATATCTGACCTTCATCTGACACCAGAAGAGCAGGGTGAGTTTTCCCTTTTTATGGAAAAACTTGCCGCACAAGACATCTACCTCATTGGAGACATTTTCAATTTCTGGGTAGGGTCCGGACAAGAGAATTCATATAAAACTCTACTCGATTGCTTTGAAAGGCTTTCGCGAAACGGCTCACGGATTTCCTTCCTTCATGGCAATCGAGATTTTCTAGTCGATCAGCTCCCGGGAATGCACGTAATCGGCAGAAAGACCGTGATGCAGATGAACGGCAGGAAAATTCACATGGAACATGGTGATCTTCTGCTGAACCGTGACGGCAAGTATTTTGCCTATAGGCGATTCTGTGACGCTCGCTCGATAAGAGACGCCTTTTCACTCCTCCCGTTTGCGTTTAAAATAACTGTAGCAAGGTTATTTAGATTCATATCAAAGCGGACAACTGGATACTATATGTGGCCGCAGAAAGAGATCATAAAAAAGGCCACGAGTATCATCAGCGAGAATGATGCTGATACTGTTGTGCTCGGTCACATCCATCAGCCGCAGAGGATCGAATTCGAATATGCAAAAAAAAAGCGAGAGGTCATAATCCTTGGTGACTGGCAGGGTAATTTTGCGTTCGCCAGGCTGGATGGAGATAAGGTCAGATTAGAATACTATAGACGCAAATGAGACGATTCCCCCTGATGGGTCAGGGGCATAGGCATAATTTAAAAGCTCGCCTTTGCCTGATTTTAAGAGTTTAAGGGTGGTATAGATACTTGAAAGCCCGCAAACCTTTCGTCGGTTCCCGTCATACATCACAGAATCAAAAAAGCCGTCTGCATCGCAGGATTTTATGTGTTCAATTGACTTGTGATCCTCCTGTGACATCCACTCAATCAGTCGCTCCGTAACTTGGTAAGGATCTCCAAAGCGGGGTCCAACATGGGCCAGATCTGCGCCTGAGATTATCAAGGTGTCAGAATCGATAAACTCTGACAGCCTGGCTATAAAGTCCTTCACAGCGGGCTCGTCTGTCCTTGAGATGCTCGAACAGAGGATCGGCACAATATTGAAATCATAGTCAAGCACTGCCTTTAGAAATGTTACTTCAAGCTCAATTGAATGCTCTGTCCTGTGGACAATTTCGTACTTGGTTGAATCATTAAATTCGGAGACGAGTTTACCTGTTATCTCTCGGTTGACAGGCGCGTTGCCATTGGGCGTCTCAAAGTCCTTTTCGGTGATTGTAAAAGGTGTTGGCGGCGAAGAATGCGCGACACCCAGGATGATGAATGTTCTTTTTGGCTTGGTTTCGGCGATCTGTTTGTAAACATGGGCGTATGAGAACCCTCCTCGCATATAGTCGATATGCGGTGCAATGCAGGCACGGAGATCCCTAGATTTTTCCTTTGATGGTCGTGCGCTAGGGCCTTTATCAGAATCGAAGAAGCTATTAATCATTTCTGAAAGACCTTGTTTGTCTGCAGGGTATGACTTGTCCCTCAGGTGCGCAGGACGCACGGGAGATGACTTGAAATCTGAATCGATTTTCTGTTTTCGCTCCTCATAGTTTTTGGTAAAGAGGAGACCTCGCTTATCAAGATCCTCTGTAAGAGATGTAATATCATCCGAGTAGATGATTTGGCCATTAAAATACTTTGCAAATTGCGCCTGAATATCCACGATCTCGCTCCTGCCGTCGAGGTGCGCTGCCACAAAGAATGCCTCTGGCGACAGGGCCACGATTTCGTCTACGATTCCCTCCACATCCTTGAGACATATAAACTCCTTCCCATCCATTTTTGTTTTAAACGCATCCATCGGTCTTAGTTTTGCTACTGGCATCTTTTCAAGTTTATGGGGATGAAGAGATAGCCATTGTTAATCTGCTGCATGGCGCCCCCAACGGGATTCGGACCCGTGTTTCAGCCTTGAGAGGGCCGTGTCCTAGACCGCTAGACGATGGGGGCAACGTTGGTATAACTGTTTTCACTAGTCTACCAGAGTGAAAGGCGCTATTGAGTTATTGAGCAACTAGTCTACTCCATAAACAACTGTAATTTAGCATAGCATAACATGGGGTATATGGGGGTTCAAGGAGGATTTTTTATTTTTTCAGCTCTGACGGGCCTTTTTCAAGTTCGGCAAAAATCAAGAGTGCCATTGCTGTTCCATAAAGAGGACCAGTGAACTTGTTGTCTTCCCATGTTCCATCTTTTTTTATGATTTTTTCCAGTGCTTGAGACAAAACGGGCTTGTATTTACTGCGAGTTTCCTCGCCCTGATAGTTTAGCGCCAGAGCCGCATAATAGTGACCCGAAAAGAAATAATAACAGGCTGCGCCGTGGGTCTCCTTGATATGTCTGCAATTCAATTGCCGTGCCTTTTCCAGATTGTCACGATATTTGAAGAAATTCTCTACAGTATTTTCAATATCCTCCTTTTTTTTCTCCCCCGCCATACAAAGAGCCAATGCGCAGGCGCATCCCCTTCCAATAGCTTCCTTGAGGCGATTTTCCTCCGGTGTATCTGGGCCATGGGGGATATATCTGAAATAACCCTTTGACTTTTCAGTCTCTTTTAGCT
>SBBU01000361.1 GCA_005239585.1 Planctomycetaceae bacterium | reverse complement strand
TCGTCATAAAATATACGCTATGATTTTAGGTCTGCTGGTATGCCTTCAGGAAATTAACGAGTTCGAGTACGCAAATCGTCTAGCAGACTTGAGCTACATCGATTTGGCAAGAAATGTCCTTGAAGAGGCTGCTAAAACTGCTCAAACCGATTTGGAAAGGAAGGAGGCACAGTATCAGTTAATAAGGATAAGGGTGAGAGAGGCTGAGGCTGAAGGCGATATAAAGAAAAAAATAAAGGTGCTCGAAGAGGCAATAAAAGGGCTTTCAGAATACATTGCAAAGGAGGCTGGTGATCGAAGACTAAAGGCAAGAATTGATTTGGGCTATACACAGCAGATCCTAGGACAGGCACTCAATCAGGATGGCAAGAAAAAGGAGGCAAAAGAGCAGTTAAATCTGTCAATAAACCTCTTCCGCGAATTAGTTAAAGAAATAAAGACCTCACCAAAGCTAATTGAAGAAGGCTATGCATATTTCGCAATGTATCAATATATAGTGAGTACGTTTCACTACATTGATTCATTGAAGGATAATATTGCTAACCTGGGTGAGATGCACAAGCGATTGGATGACATGAAATTTGATGGCAGCATATTAAAGTTTTTCGAAGATGAGATTGGGTGGTCATATCAATCACATTTGCTCAATTATGACATATACATTTATGTAGGCAGAAGTCATCTGGCTCTGGCAAAAGCATATCAGCTTGACCCAGCCAGGACAGCAGAGGTCAATAAGCATTATGCGGAGGGATTTGTCTGGATAGGAAAAATAAGATCTCTCTTGTCAGATCCTGCACAAAAGTCAAAGACCATTGTGAGGGATATCGCAGTCTCTTCTGCTTATTATGAGCTAATAAGCAGGCTTGAATATGCAACTTTTTTAGGTGATCCAAAGGGTCGTCAGGATGCTCAAAAGGCGGCTGATGCTATTTCTTTGCTTCTTCATCATTATCCTGATGCTCTCTCCGGACAACATGGAAATTCCATAAAACTAGAGTACGCAAAGGCACTCCTCAAGACCAAAGAAAAGGAAAATATAAAAATTGCAAGCGATGTACTGCAGAAATTGATCAAGGAGAACCCACATCACTGGATTGAGCAAAAGGCCCTCGAAATACTAGGGGAACAGGATACAGTAATATTGCTTATTGGACCTGCGAAAAAACTAGCATTTCAAACATATGGTCAAGGTATCCAATATCACCCTCAGGCGCTAAAGCTTTTCCGTTCGATACTTTCATCTATAAAGACTCCAGAAGATTATAAGGAGCATGCCCCCGACATATGGAATAGAATCGCACAGTGTTATTATTGGATGGGGCGTTATTTCGAGGCTGCGGAGGCTGCAAGGTTTTATCTTGAACAGTTTCCTGACCATGGAAAAAAGATCGATAAAGAGTATCCGGAAATCAAATGGGATAGGGAGAGACAAGAGGTTGTGCGCCAGACATATAGGGCGCTCAGTTCGATAATCGACATGTTAAATACAAAAGAAAGCAATGATGAGCGCGAACATTTTGTCCAATGGATCGCAAACAAGGACCCAAAACTCCTCGGTCCAGAGCCAACGAGAAATGAGGCTGTGATGTTGCAGAACAAAGGTAAATTCAAGGAGGCGGCAGAGAAATGGGCATATTTGGCGAAAAATAAGAATGAGCCCGGCTTTGCTGATTATTACCTTGAATCCCTTGCAGCGATGGCTAACTGCAAATACAGACATGGTGCTGCAAAATTTGAAGATGCAAAGAAAAAAAGGCTTCCAATAACAAAGGAAATAAAAGACATATTTGAGGAGGCGAGAGTGGCTCTTAAAGACTATCTGTCGCAAGCGCTTCCAAAATCCAAGCAGCCTACACGAGAGCTGCTTTCTGATATTACCGAGTCTGCTTTCCACGCCTGTAAAATCACGCTAAAGTACCTCAAAGTCGATGAACCTAAAAAAGATGCAAGCCCAGAAGATAAAGAGCATTATGTGAAGAATCTAAAAGGGCCATATCTGAAGGAATTGAACTTTGTGTATTCCCTAACCAGAGATATAATTACAAAGTTCTCTGATGAAAAAGTCCTGAATCAAAATCAAGAGTTGTCACGAAGGATGATCTTTGTATGGGGCGAGAGATTGAAAGCCCTCTATAGGCTTGTGAAGATGAGCATTGGTGAACAAAATTCAGCAGAGGTGGAAAGGAGAGGGAAAGAGATGGAAAAAGAGCTTAATGATGAATTTAGAAAGTTTTTTGATCGTAAACCTAGGAGGAGGGATGAAAGAGAGACGCTGGGATCTGCTATACAGTTAGTAAGGAATGTTGTTGAGGAAATGTTGAGAGGCGAAAAGGACCCGAAGGAAAGCGTTAGGCTGATGAAACAGATCGATTACTATAATAGATGGTTAGATGATCTTGGGATAGTACCTCCCGTTGAAGAGGAACTCAGTAATGCACATCTGATGTATGAGCGGGCAGAACTTGTAGAGCAGACAAGCAAGACAATCGAGGTAGACTTGTACAAGAGGGCCGGCTCTGTGTATGACAATCTCAATTTTATGGTGATTGATGATGGGAAAATGTCAAAAGAAGAATACTTTACAGTCAAGTACAGGGCAATAATCTGCTATGAGAAGCAGGGGGACTATTGGTACAAGCAAAATCCTCCAGATATGAGCAAGGCAAGAAGGGCGTATGAGGAGACTCTGATTCGTCTGGATGCCTTGGAAATTCAGGATGAAGAATTTCGTAACGCACAGGAGATCCTCCTAACAAGGCCTCAGATTAAGCTTAAAATCGCAAAGACTATCTTGAAAGATGATGAGCGTAATAGGCTGATAAAAGATGCCTTGGCGTTCTACGATGACGTCATCGAAATTGAATGGAACCGAAGAGGTGACATGTTCTACAGGATACTTTATGAGTACTTGTGCGCCTTGGCTTCAGAAGGACATCTTAGTGATCGTCTTAAAGAAATGATCAAGTTTATGAGGTTGAGGAAGTTCTATCCCGATAGAGTCATTGTCGTCAGGGACAAAAAGACTGAGGAGATCTTGGGTTTTGTGACAGAGGCAACTGAGACACAGATTAAGATTAAAACGAAGGATGGAGAAAGGATTGTAAAGACAAGTGATTTACTACAGCCAAAGATCATCCTTGAGGATCCTATTAAGATAAAGGTTGACGGTAAGGAAATTGAAACAAAAGAGATTGAAGGACATGAGATTAGTCGAGAGATGAAAGTTAGAGTAAAGACAAAGGTTGACGGTAAGGAAGTAGAAAAGATTTTGTCGGGCAATGACATCAACAAGGTTTCGCTTTTGACTAGGGTTAAAAATCCTGAAGGCAGAGATGAAGACCTTAAAGTGGAAGGAAGCCTGATCGGCGCAAACGAATCAATAGTTACAATTGAGCAGAAAGATGGTTCGGTCAAAAGTGTCCTGCTGGAGCAGATAACTAAAGTAAAGGTCACTGTTAGAGATAATCCCCCTGTTGAAGGAACTATAGTTGATCTTGGAGAAGAGGAGCTCAGGCTAAGAATAAAAATTAAGGAAAAATACGAGGAAAAGGACATCACGAGGAGTTTAATCGTATCTACCAGTCTGTTTCTTAAGGATGGAACGCGTATCGATGGAAAAATTGTTCTTGTGAGACATGCGCAGGTTGAACTGATATCTTACGTACTTGATAAAAATGGTAAGGTTGTCGTTAAAGATGGCATAATAAAAACAGAAGGGAACAGAGGCGTAAGAACAGATAAAATTGCCAAGACCACGATTGAACTAAAGAATAAAAGTCTCATAGAAGGAACCATAATTGATACCAAGACAGATGTTAAAATCAAGACCAAGGATAGTGAAATAACCGTTCCGGAAGACAAAATCGAGAGGAAAGAAGAAAACAAGGGCTTGATTTATTCTTTTGATGGAAATCAGAACTGGAGGAATAAACTCATCGAAAAGATAGATGAAATAGAGAAAAAGCTTCCAAAATGATAGTTTCAATCTTTCAGATAGCACTTGCGTTTTCTGTCGAGCCGATTTCATATACTGTTTTTTCTCAACAGGATAAGGTGATGCTCAAAAAAGGCAGCGACAGTGAAAAGCTGCACGGCAGTAAGTTAGAGGGTAAAGTTACAGATGAGAACGAGTCGAGTGTTAGGATAACAGTCAAAGACAAGTCGAAAGAAATCCCTTCCAAAGATGTGGAGGAAATAATATACCACGATGCGCCTGAAGAATTTATTGAGGCAATGAATAAAATTAGAAGCGGGTTGTACCAACAAGGGCTTACGTTTCTCGTGAGGGCTCGTGAGGACGTAAGGGATAATCCAGATAAATATAAGAATCTTAGGAGATGGTTTAGCGAATATTTGGATTATTATACTGGTTTTTGCCAAAAGAATATTGGAAAACATGCCGATGCCATGACAAAACTGGATGCCTTTATAAGGAGTAACTCTTCCAGTAGATTCTTAGAACGCGCTACATACCTCTTGCTGGAATGTGCCAGAGAGAAGAAAAATCTTGGTAAAATAGATGAGATATGGAGAACCGCCAAAGATCCGAAGCTGAAGATGACGGCTGCATTAGCCTCTGCATACCTTCTTTTAGAGAACAAAAGCTTTGATAAAGCACAGTCTAAATTTAGAGAGATTGCCTATGATAAGGAATTAGACATAAAGCTAAAGGCAGAAGGAAGAATAGGGATGCTCAAATGTTTGCTGGAACGCAGAAAAGATAAAGACGTTCCAAATGAGATAAAAAAGGTTACAAAAGAAATTCTGGATGATTCTGCGTGGCCTCCTCAAGTTAAATTGTTTGCAGAAGGACTGCTTGCCCAGTTAGAGTTTGACCAGAACGATTTCTTAGGGTGCGCAAAGCGTCTTGCAAAGGCCAATGTATCAAGCTGTAAGAAAGACTTCAATGCTCCTCCAGTAGATGAGGTATTATTGATTACCACTGAATGGATATATCGCCTTCAAGTACTTGCCTATGAAGAACTTGCCAAGGCAGCTGATGCTAAAAAAGAAGAGTTGACCGCAAGAAGATACCGCACAATGTGCGCTACGGTCTTGAAGGAAATGCTTGTAACTTTTGATCATGGTGAGTATAAAAGGGAAATGGAAAGAAAGTTTGAAGATATGTATAAAAAGTATCTTCCAACAAACTAGTTTTTAGGAGGCGTGATGAAAAAAGTCCTTTTCGCATTGGTGTTGCTAACCATCACTATGAGCGCTTATGCCTTTGATGGTTCTCCTCAGGAAGATGCACCGCAGGGTAAATCTTTCTTTGAAATCTACGTCATAGGAGGAGGCCCGATTGGATGGATGATTATCCTTCTTTCGGTTGCAACTTTTGCTCTGATCATAGAACACTTTGTGACAATGCAGCGGGACAAGTTGGCTCCCCCTGAGGTGTTAGCTCAGATTGAGCAAATACTCGAGGAAGGTAATTACGAAGAGGCTATGAATATTTGTGATGCGAGTAAAAATTATGTGACTAACGTCGTAGGATCTGCGCTTGGTCGAATGCAGGATGGTTATGAGGCAATGGTATCTGCTGCCGAGTCTACAATTGAATATGAGAGTACCAAGTTAACTCACAAGATTTCTTGGTTAAATCTCTGCGCAAATATAGGACCATTGATGGGACTATTTGGGACTGTAGCAGGAATGGTGTCGGCATTTACAGAAATCGCGTATGCTGCTGGTGGAGCGGTAACTCCACAGCAACTGGCGCAGGGAATCTATACAGCGCTTGTAACAACGGTTTGGGGTCTTATCGTAGCCATGCCTGCGTTGGGCTTTTATTTTGTCTTTAAAAACAGGGTTCAGAGGTTGATCTTGGAACTCTCTGGTGTGGCCGCAGACCTTATTGAGCGTCTAAAGCCTGTTGCCAAGTAGGGAAAGAGAATGGGAAAGAAAAAGAGAATTGTAGAAAGTATGGATATGGATAGCTTCAATATGACACCTATGATAGATATAGTATTCCAGCTTATCATCTTCTTTATGCTGGCAACTGAAATGACTCGCGCATCAATAGAGCAATTGACGCTTCCAAAAGCCAACGCAATCGAGGATAAACTAAGAATCGACGACCAGACTGTTGTTATGAACATCAAGTCAAAAGGGGAAATAGTCTGGAATAGACAGCAGATGGGTACTCAACAGCTCGTCGATTTTTTTAAACAGCTTACTACCGACAAAGGGAGCAATTACAGCCTTAATATCAGGGTTGCCAGGGATGCAAATTGGGAGCACGTTCAGCGTGTCCTTGCAATTGCAGTGAAGCAGGGAAATGCAAGGAGCATAATGGTATCTGCAGAAGCCGATAAAAATAAATAACATGAAAGGGAAATCGCGAGTGCCAGCAGAGAACAATGTTGAGCAACCTCCCTTTACACCGTTTATAGATATAATCTTCCAGATACTGATATTCTTTATGCTATCTATGAAGCTAAAGATCACCGAGGGTTATATGATGAGCCATCTACCAGAGAAACCGACAGCCTCCACCGCTGGATCAAACAAAGAGGCAGTAAGGGTATTCGTCTGTGCTGATGGGAACATTGGAAGCCATAAAGGAAATAAGAGCGGTCATGAGGATGAACTTGACAAGGCTGGCGGTTTTGGTGATATAACCGTTCAAGTAGATGATGAATCAGGGAGCAAAGAGGTGCTTTCAAGGCAACCAGAAAAGTCATGGAGCTTAAGTAAATACAAGGAGAACAGGAGTAAGGCACAAACTATTGCAAACAAGGCAGCAGACCTGCTAAAAGCCCTCCCCGGCGATCCCGAAAGAAAGCACATTAAACTCGATATTGATTCCAAGGTTCCTGCAGAGATTGCAGTGATGATGTTGGATGCACTCAAGGGTGCGCAAATTAAAAACATTCAGCAGGTACCAAATCCAAAATATCCCGGCGAATAGTCTAGGTTTTTACTGGAGGGTGTCGATGCCATCAGCTCGTCATCCGAATCGCAACCCAGTAGAAAAAAGATAAAACCAGAGAACACTAACACTTTTTGTAACGGTTCGTATAATAGATAGAGGGAACAATCATATGAAACGACTGGTGGTATTGTTGTTTCTGATGCCGGTAGCACTGGTGCAGCAGACGCAGCCAAGCGGTGGTTTTATAGGGGTCAGGATAACTGAAGACACATTAGGTGACGGCGTTGTAATAATAGAGGTCACTCCCAAATCCCCGGCTGAAAAGGCGGGTCTTAGAGGCGGCGATAAAATCAAGTCAATAGATGGTGTGGAGCTCAAGTCACCGGATGACCTGATAGGTTATCTTGATAAGAAAAAACCTGACGATGTTGTAAAGCTCTTAATAGAGAGAGAAGGTGAGGAAATTGAGAAAAGTATAAAGCTTGGAAAAAGACCTTCGGGCGGTGGCGGGGGGGGCAGTTTTAAATTCAAGGAAGTTCTTGAAAATGGCGAGAAGAAATTAGCCGAAAGGTTAAAGGGGATGGAACCTGACAAAAATAAAAAGGTTGGTTTGGTGCTCAGTGACTGTGCTGCAGCTACAGCAAGGGTTATAATAGGCGGAGGTGGAGGGAGTGGTGTTTTAATTGATGGTGGAAAGTATATCATAACGGCAGCTCATGTAGTGGGTAAGCTCAAGCAGGTAGAATTTGTCCTCCCAGATGGAAGGGTATTCAAGGGCAATGTGCTCAAGGCCTCTATGAAACCTGTTGATCTTGCTATAGTCGAGGTTATAAATCCTTCGGGCGAGAAACTTCCCTCAATGGACATAGAGGATGCAAAGAAAGATGAAGAGGCGATAATGCTTGGATACCCTGGCATGTATGGTAGAGGAGACAAGGATGCTAGTGAACTATTGGGCGGCATGGGTAAATCTGGCAAAAAGGGCATGTGGCCTTTGAGGTCCCTTGCAGATGTATCAAAAGTTCAAGATACGACGATAATATTTAGCACGAATACAGCGCCTGCGCTCCCTGGTAATAGCGGCGGCCCGCTTTTTAATCTGGATGGCAAGGTAGTTGGTATAGTCGTCCGATCAGACATGAAAAAGATAGGCTACGCAACCCCATCCAAGTGGATCAAAAAATACATGAGTGAAATAAAACCAGCAGATGATAGCAATCATTTGATAAAGTTGCTAAAACAGACTGCCTAAAGAGTACACCTCAAGTTTACTTTTGATGCTAGTAGTTTCACATAAAAAAATTTTACGCAAAAATAGCATAAAACAGAATATAAACGTAGCCCCTGAAAATACCACCATAGGATGCACTAGTTGTAGCTATTAATGCAAATTTTTACGGGACTTAGTCAGTGGTTACAATTGCTGCCGCTGACCACAAAGGATCATTGTCAGAGCACGTATGTATCATGATAGTGAAATCTGGGTGTTTTACGTGATCCTGCTTTATCATTCGAATCTTTATCACTGCTACATTTCCTCCATTTCCATGGCCGTGATTGCCGTGTCTATCAGCAGCTATTATGATTTCCTTCTCCTTGTCTATGCCTGATTCGGAGTCAAGCCTTGCAGGTCCTCTATAGTCAATGGATTCCATGGTCTCGTTATATGTGTGTCCCGTAAAAGGACAGCAGAGTGGATTTATCGGCTGTTTTATTGTTTTTTCTCTTTCCCATAGCTCTACCCAGAATTTTCTGCCTGACTTGCCTGTTTGCTTTTTTGTAACATTTATTGTCTTTAAAAGCTCGTCACCGCTACGTAATACAAGTATTTTTATGACATCTCCGGGCTTTTTCTTGCTTAGGTAGGCATCAAGATCTTCAGATTCCTTAAACTCCTGATCGTCGATTGTTTTTATCTTGTCGCCTATTTGAAGACCGGCCGCTTTTGCTGGAGAATTTGGGTGAACGTGCGATATGATCAGCAACTCGTCTAGGGAATCTTTTTCAGTACTTATACCTACTTTTTCATCTCCAGAAGGTACATGTGTAATCGTCTCTCTTAC
This sequence comes from Planctomycetaceae bacterium, assembly GCA_005239585.1. The sequence continues at coordinate 13,285 of SBBU01000361.1, read as the reverse complement.
AGCGTGAAGGGAAAGCTGCGCTAATTTTCTAAGATTGTTCTTACAGTGGGTTACTAGTGCCCTGTGTTTTGCTCCTACATAGGCGACAGAAGTCAGAGCTATCATTGATATTAATACTGCCGCCATGATAATAATTTTTATCTTTCCCATGCTATAGATTTTATCATGTTTTAAAAAGGAACTAAAGAAATTGTCCAAGGAAGTAAATCGTGTCTAGCCTGCATTTTGATGAAGCTTTTATGACGTCATCTACAGTAACAGATTGGATCATGTTTATCATGTCGCTGTCTCTAAGGAAAGTGTTATTGAGCATCATTTCGAGAAAGTTGTTGATTCTGGAAGACGGGCTGTCGTCAATTGCTTGCACACTGTTTATCAGCAATTTTTTGGTCTTGACTATCTCGCTTTCGTCGACATTTCCTTTGCGGATCGAGTCCATCTCGTTATTTATCATATCAACAGCCTTGTTGTAATCTCTAGGGTTAATTCCTGCTACCACAAGGAGCAGGCCCTTACTTCTTTCCACGAGGCTTGTAATCATATATGAGAGTCCTTCTTTTTCCCTCACATTTGTGAAGAGCCTGGAGTGAGGATAGGCGCCGAATATGCCGTTAAAGACAAGCATAGCAGGGAAATTTTTTTCTTTTATTGATATCCCAGCCCTATATCCAAGTACAATTCTAGCCTGATCAAGTTCGAGTTTTTCTTTGACTTCTCTCGAGCCATTCGAGATTAATTTTACATCTGTGGGAGAAGGCGTTTTGACATTGCTTCGCTTTGAAATGCTCTTAAATGACCAGTGTACTTTTTTTGCAATCTTATCCGGGACAACATCTCCTACTACGAAAATATAAATGGGCGATTCATTTATTATTTTTTTATGGAAGGAGGTGAGCTCGGCAACGCTAATTTTATCTACTTTATTTATATCTCCGTGTTGGTTAATTCTGAATCTTTCTCCTTGGCACATGTGATGGATGCATCTTGTAATAGCGTAGCTGAATCTATCGTTTATCTGTGCCTCTAGAAACTTGATCAGATTTGCCTTTTCAAGTTCAACATATTCTCGCTTTAAAAGCCCATGTTCTTTAACAGGATATAATATTGATTGCGATATGAAATCGATGGCCTTTTGCACTATTGGATCGCCTTGGACAGTAAAGCGGTCATTTATGCAGCTTATCGCAGAGGTCATAAGGAGTTGTTCACCGAGCTTGGTAACGTCTGTTGAAAATGATGCGCCATAGAGTGTATCCATGAATTCTTGGATTTTGCGTGTATTCGGGTGTTTTCTTGTCCCGGATTGTAATACAGATTCGAGCACAGAAAGCAGAGTTGCCTCTTCTGATAGGTCCCGATGAACAAAGGCCTTTATAGTTACCGTTTTGAATTTTAGCGTGGGATGTACAAGTAGTGTTAATCCTGGAAAGATATCAAATCTAGAGAAATTTATGCTAATAGATTTCTGGAGAGCTAACTTGTGATAACCTTTTCTCATATTTCTGATTAAAACTATGTCGAGAATGTAAGATACATAAATTTCGCCCTTTCCACAAGAGTATTGGATCATGTGGAAAGAGTAGTTGCGAACGTATTGCAGACAAAGTCGCACGTATTAGAAAGGGCGGAATAAAAATCATCATGCTTGTCAACTCAAGAGTTATATATATAATTATTGTGGTTAATTATGGCACGATACGACACTAGAGACATAAGAAATTTCGCGATTGTAGGGCACAATAGCTCTGGCAAGACCACTATTGCCGATGCGCTACTATACAAGGCGAAGGCAGTACCTAGGCAGGGTATGATAGATGAAGGCACCAGTATATTCGATTCCGACCCGGAGTCACGTGATAGAAAAGTAACGATCGAGTTATCTATAGCCTCATGTAACTACAAATCTAAAGAAATAAATGTTATAGACACCCCGGGATATGCAGACTTTATAGCGCAGTCAATATCAGCGCTTTCAGCAGTCGAAGCGTGCATGGTCTGTATAAACGCCGCTTCAGGAATAATGTTGAATACTAGAAAAACTTGGGAAGAATCAACAAAGCGAAATCTTGTAAGAATTGTCTTGATTACAAAGCTTGACAATGAGAACATAGAACTCCCTAAACTTCTCGCTTCTGTAAAGACAGCTTTTGGTCAAAATGTAATACCTATAAATTTGCCGGATCAAACAGGCCCGGGAATCAGTAAGGTTACAAGCATCTTTGATTCTGCACCGGCTGGATCCGAGTCGATTGTTAGCGCGGCTAAAGAGAGGATACTCGAAACGGATGATGCATTGTTGGAAAAATACCTTGATGGCAAGGAGCTGTCGAGGGAAGAGATAGAAGGAGCTCTTATAAAATCTATAACAGAGCGAAAGATAGTTCCTATTCTCTGTACCTCTGTTGTGAAAGGTGTTGGCATTACAGAAGTTTTAGACGCACTAGTCAATTTTGTTCCTGCGCCAACTGCGGAGGAAAAATTTTCCGCACAGGTGTTTAAATGTACTTCAGATCCATTTGTGGGAAAACTTTCCTATATTAAGGTTTATGGAGGGACGCTCAGTAACGATATGGCCCTATATAATGTACGTACAAAGCGCCAATTGAAGATGGGAAACCTATTTAAACCTTTTGGAAAAGATCAGCGAAATACTACATCGGTACCTGCCGGTGACATTGTGGTTATTACTAAATTAGAAGAAAGTTCAATATCGGATACTTTTTGTGATCCTTCGAACTCTGCCAAGCGTCCTGATATTCCATTTCCGATACCCATGATCTCGCTTGCTGTTGAACCAAAATCGAAACAGGATGAGGCCCGCATTTCTGTTTCGCTCCAGAAAATGGCAGATTCTGATCCTACATTCAAGGTGGCGAGAGATCCACAGACAAATGAACTTGTTATTACTGCTATGAGTCAACTACATTTGGATGTTACACTGGTTAGGATGCGGCGTATTTACGAGGTTAATGTTATAACTAAAACGCCCAAGATACCATTTAGAGAGTCGATAGTTGCTGCTGCAAATGGACATCATAAACACAAGAAACAGTCGGGTGGCCACGGTCAGTACGGAGAAGTATATTTGAAGGTTGAACCTGTGGAGAGAGGAAAAGGTTTTGAATTTTTAGATGAGATAACACAGGGAAAAATCCCTTCCCAGTATGTTCCTTCGGTCGAAAAAGGTATTCGTGAGGCACTTGATAAGGGCATCATTGCTGGTTATCCAGTTACAGATGTCAGGGTGAGACTGACAGATGGATCATATCATGAAGTCGACTCTGGTCCTGAATCCTTCAGGTTGGCAGGATCCAAGGCATTCAAGGCCGGTTTCCTGCAGGCAAATCCTGTACTTCTGGAACCACTTGTTAATCTTCAGATCTTTTGCCCATCAAAATTTATCGGAGATGTTACAGGCCAATTAACATCTAGAAGAGGAAGAATCTTGTCTGTTGATACGGAGAATGATATGCAGGTGGTAAAAGCACTCGCTCCATTGATGGAGGTCTCGAGCTATTCCACTGATCTAAATACCATTACTGCGGGAGAAGGTTATTTCACAATGGAGTTATCTCACTACGACGTGCTTCCCCACAGAATGGCAGAATCGATAATAGCTAAATCCAAGAAACAGCAAGAGGAGGAGGATTAATGGTATCACTAGAAGAACTTTTAGGTATAGTTGTATCACGCGGGGCAAGCGATCTTCACCTTTCGGCTCACTCAGCTCCAAGAATCAGGGTGGACGGAAAGCTCCTGCCGCTCGATATGGAACAACTTAAAAAAGAAGACACGAAGAAAATTATATACAGCCTGCTTACTAATGATCAAATAGCAAGATTCGAAAAGGACTTGGAACTGGATTTCTCTTTTGGAGTCGAAGGTCTGGGTAGATTCAGGGCAAATGTATTACAGCAAAAGAGTGCTGTTGGTATGGTAATAAGGCTTATTCCATCTGTTGTGAGATCATTCGAGGAGCTGGGACTTTCTCCAAAGATCTGTAGAGAACTGTGTGATCTTCCAAAGGGATTAGTGCTCGTGACAGGCGCTACAGGTTCAGGCAAGACAACAACAATAGCATCAATGATCGAATACATAGCGGCAACTCAGGATGTTCACATTATCACAGTAGAAGATCCTATTGAGTTCACTTATCAAAGTTCACGTGCCCTTGTAAATCAGCGAGAGGTCGGGCAGGATACTCATGAATTCAAGTCCGCACTTAGGCATATTCTACGGCAGGATCCAGATGTTGTACTAGTAGGTGAAATGAGAGATTTGGAGACTGTAGAGGCAGCGCTTGTAATATCTGAAACAGGACACTTGACATACGCAACGCTGCACACAAGTGATGTAGTACAGACTATAAACAGAATCATAGACGTCTTTCCGGGTTATCAGCAGCAGCAGGTCAGAACACAGCTTTCACTCACGCTTTCAGCGGTGTTCTGTCAGCAACTGATACCGCGCGCTCGCGGTAAGGGAAGAGCCCTTGCGTTGGAGGTTATGCTTGCAACACCCGCAGTAAGAAATCTAATACGAGAAAACAAGGTGCATCAGATCTATTCGATCATTCAAGCGTCGGGCTCTATGGGAATGAAGACAATGAACACATCTCTTCATGATCTTTACAAGGCAAGTCAGATTACATATGAAGATGCATTAGCGCATTCGACAGATCCGGAAGAACTTAAGAAATTAATGTCGAGAGGATAGGAGATGGTAAACCTCTCAAGACTCCTCAAGAAAAAGCTGGGCGAGATCTTGCTTGAAGAGGGTCTTTTAAAAGATGATCAGATAAAGGAGGCCCTTCAAAGACAAAAGCAAACCGGTGAATTGCTTGGCGAAGTCCTAGTCAAACTTGGTTATATCTCTGAGCGAGACATTGTATTTGCGATCTCTAAGCAATTTGGCCTTCCATATATTGATGCGTCAAAGTACCATATAAAGCCGGACTTCAATGGCGTTATGACACCGGAAGCTATGCATGAAAAGCAGGTCGTAATTCTAGATAAAATAGGCAAGGCAATCTTGCTTGCTATCTCAGGAGCAATTGATAATGAAATGGTGGAGCAAATAGAGAAAAACTCAGGTTGTCAAGCATTCCTTTACGTCTCTACCGCAACACAAATTCAAGCTGCTCTTAAAAAATCTTATCCTATTAAAACACAGCCAGACCAGCAGTCAGCCAAAAAGCAAGAAACTCCCTCTAAAACAAAACCAGGTTAATTTTTGATTCTTACTCCACCTTACAAATCTTATACGTGTCTGAGAAGGTTTGATTTTGAGTTGTGAAAAAATATACTATCGACATGTCAATTCGGGAATCGTTGCAGAAACTAATCGGGAAAATGGGGCTTGCAGAAGAGGAGATGGAGTCTTGTGTAGATGAGATAATGTCTGGAACTGCATCAGGTGCGCAGATTGCTGCTTTCATCACGTTATTGAAGGTTAAAGGAGAGACTGCTGAAGAGCTAACGGGTGCTGCAAGGTCACTGAGAAAGCATATGATAAAAGTTAAACTAGGTTACGATGTCATACTTGATACATGTGGCACCGGGGGTGATCAGTCAGGTAGTTTCAATGTTTCTACACTCTCTGCTGTGATTTTGGCAGCAGGTGGAGTAAAGGTTGCCAAGCATGGAAATAGGGCTGCGTCAAGTAAGTGTGGCAGCGCAGATCTGTTGGAATTACTTGGTGCCAAAATAGATCTGCCGGCTGAAAGGGTTAAGGCCAGTATTGATAAAACAAACTTGGGATTCCTATTTGCCCCAAGTTTTCATCCCGCGCTAAAGAATGTGGTATCTGTACGCAAAGAGCTACCTTTCAGGACGATATTTAATTGCATCGGACCACTTGCCAATCCTGCATGTTCGAATTATCAGGTGCTGGGGGTCCCGAATCGTCAACTCCTGCCTGTAATGGCCAAGGCACTCTCCTCTCTTGGCTCAAAGGCAGCTATGGTCTTTAACAATTCCAGCGGATTGGATGAGCTGTTTCTGTCAGACAATTATGTCTATTCGTTAAGTAACGGGAGCGCTTCAGAATATATGCTCAAGCCAGAGGACGTTGGATTAAAAAAGGCAAGTATTGACGAGATAAGGTGTAAGGACCCTTCTGAAAATAAGGAAGTAGCTCTTTCTCTCTTCAAGGGGAAGAGCGGCCCGTGTCTCGATACATTGCTCCTTAATTCTGCGGCTGGATTTGTGATAACAGGCCGCTGTAAAGGCTTCATCGAGGGGATATCTTATTCTCGCTCAGTTATCGAAAGCGGTCAGGCCTATAGGAAGCTTAATGAATTCATAGAGTTTACAAATGCTTAAGCTTAAAATTTGCGGCGTTACTACGTTAAAAGATGCAAGAATTTGTACAGATGAGGGGGCAGATTACATAGGTTTCATACTTACCGAAAGTCCGAGACAGATATCGGCAAAACGGGCAATGTCAATAGCAAGTAAGCTTCCAAAGCATGTGAAATCAATTGCAGTTTTTTGCGATCAGGATTTAGATATCGTAAAGCCAGTAGCGGGATACTTTGATAATGTGCAGTTACACGGTAAGGAATCTCCAGAGTATGTAAATCTGATAGGTGATAATATCATAAAACGTTTTGACATCCCTACAGAAGACTATATGAGGTATAAAAATGTCTTTGCATACATGATAGATGTATCAAGAGTCCCGCTAAAATTTGTGCTTTCTGTGAAGAAAAGGGGCCCGGTCTTTGTATCAGGCGGGTTGGACCCTAGCAATGTGGCAAGAATCGTAAAAGCTACTACCCCATTTGCTGTGGATATTTGCAGGGCAACAGAATCTTCTCCCGGCAAAAAAGATAAAAAGAGAATTAGAGAGCTTGTAGAGGCAATCCCAAGATAAAGTTAGGTGTCAAAAAGCCATAACTTGATTGCTAACATGAAATATGGAATGTTTGGCCAGTTTGGAGGTCAATTCGTACCCGATACATTAATGTCCAATTTGACGCGACTTGATGAGGAATATACCAAGACCAAAAAAAATCAAAAATTCTGGAAGGAATTTGGCTCGCTCACTCGGTCTTTTTCAGGACGACCAACTCCACTCTTCTTTGCTGAATCCTTATCGAAATATTTTAAAAAGCACATATATCTGAAACGTGAGGATCTAAATCACACAGGGAGTCATAAGATTAATAACTGTATTGGTCAAGCACTCTTAGCAAAGAGATTGAAGAAAAAGAGGATTATCGCGGAAACTGGCGCAGGACAGCATGGTGTGGCCACAGCTACTGTCTGCTCAATGTTTGGATTTTCGTGCGTTATTTACATGGGGGAAGAAGATGTCAGGCGACAGGCACTAAATGTATATCGAATGAGGTTACTGGGCTCAGAGGTACGGCCCGTAAGAGGTAGTTCCGGCACACTCAAAGACGCAATAAATGAGGCGCTCAGGGACTGGATTGCCAACCCTGATGACACATACTATTTGCTCGGCTCTTGTGTTGGCCCTCATCCATACCCGACTATGGTCCGCGATTTTCAATCCATAATTGGAAAGGAGACAAGAGAGCAGATGAGATTAGCTGAGGGTCGTCTGCCTGAAGCTGTTGTTGCATGCGTAGGAGGTGGCTCTAACTCAATAGGTATTTTTCATCCATTTGTGAATGAAAAGGTCAAGTTGTACGGGGTCGAGGCCTTTGGGAGCGCGTCATTATCCCGAGGGAGGCCCGGAATACTTCACGGTGCAATGTCATATCTGCTTCAGGATAAGAATGGGCAGGTTGCCCCAACATATTCGATTGCAGCAGGTTTGGATTATCCAGGAGTAGGCCCCGAGCATAGTTTTTTAAAATCAGCAGGCAGGGTGAAATATGGTGCAGTTAGAGATAAAGAGGCGCTAGATGGATTCAGGCTTCTTTCAAAACTTGAAGGAATAATACCTGCATTAGAACCTGCGCATGCGATCGCATACTTGAGACATGTTCCAGAAAATCTAGTAGTTGTAAACCTTTCCGGAAGAGGTGATAAAGATGTCCAACTTGTTCAGGGACTGGAAAACTCTAGGTAAAAAGGCCCTCGTCGCCTATGTTACAGCAGGATATCCCACGCCTAAAGATTGTCTGAAATCAATCCAAGTCCTTGGTGAGAATGGCGCTGATCTCATTGAAATCGGGGTCCCATTCTCAGATCCGATTGCTGATGGACCTGTGATACAGGGCTCTTCTGCTGTAGCACTTGAAAATCGAATAGGGATATCTGAATCTCTTGAGTTTGCTAGAAACTGCTCTTTGCCTGTCCTATTTATCAGCTACTTAAATCCTGTCTTGTCTTACGGGATGGCCAAGTTCTTTACTGATGCGCACAAATCAAATGCTGTTGGAGTGATCTTTGTAGATCTGATACCAGAGCATGCCTCGATTGTTGGAAAAAGCTCGATGCCGATCGTTTTTTTATGTTCTCCTACCTGTTCTTATTCACGTATAGAAAGTATTGATGGGTTATCAAATGCATTTATTTATCTTGTTTCTGTAAGAGGTATTACTGGGGCTAGAAAGGAATTGTCTGGCGATCTTGAAACATTTGTTTCAAGAGTAAGAAAAATCTCTGACAAACCATTATATGTTGGATTTGGGATATCAAGTGCAGAGCAGGCGGGCAGAGTAGCAAAGATTGCGGATGGTGTTATTATAGGTAGTAAGATCATAGAGCTAATCGGCCGCAAGTCGGTGAAGAAGCTGGCCAATTTCGTCAAATCAGTTAAAGCATCCTTATGACAAGACCAGTAACGGTTGATTATACCCTTCTGAAGCAGCTTGAGTTTGCGATTCACAAGGATTTTGATGAGAGACTCGACCATTATCTTTCAAAGCGGCTGCATGACTATTCACGCACACTGATACAAAAGCTTATAAAAGAGAATCGCGTGACTGTAAACGGCAAGACCTGCAAGTCTAGCTATAAGATACGAAAGGGTGATGTTATTTTAGTTGTTCTCCCCAGGCTCGTAGAGCCCCAGCTTGTGCCCGCAAAGATTCCGCTTGATATCATATATGAAGATGACCACATTATTGCGATAAATAAACCAGCGGGGCTGGTGGTTCATCCTGCCGGGGGTCACTGGCATGACACACTTGTTAATGCCCTCTTGGAGCACTGCAAGGTCTTGCCCACTATTGATGACATTTTCAGGCCGGGCATCATCCACCGGCTTGATAAAGACACAAGTGGAGTTATCATTGCGGCCAAATCTGTCAAGGCCCACGCCTTTATATCAAGACAGTTTCAGAGACGAACAATTGATAAAGAATATCACGCCATTGTTGAAGGTGTCCCGCGATTTGATAGGGACACTATCAAATTGGGTATCGCACACAGCAAAAAGGATTTTAAGAAGATGGCGGCTGTGAAGAAAGGTGTGGCGAGACCTGCCGAGTCCTTGTATGAGGTTATAGAGAGATTTAAAGGGTATGCATACGTTAAGGTAAAGCCAATCACAGGTCGAACGCACCAGATTCGTGTTCATCTCTCTGCTATAGGGCACCCCTGTATTGCTGATCCTCTTTACAGCAACAGCAAGGAGTTTGTTGTAAATGGGGTAACAGTTCTATCACGTCAGGCGCTTCACGCATATAGATTAAAGTTTACACACCCTGTAAATGGCGAGATGGAGTTTATTGCGCCACTGCAAGAAGACATGAAGCTAACTTTGAATGTTTTGAGAGAAAGTTCTGTCTAAATTCACTTGTTGGTTTTAAGCCATTCTCTCCAAAAGGTTATGGCCTCTTTAATTTTTGCTGGATCATTTAGGATATCTTGGGAAAAAGTTGACTGGGTTATTGAGTTGGCCGCCTCTAAAATGTTTGGTCTGTAACTCTTTTTGTTTTCTTTTTCAAAGAGATCGATGAGAAAAGGAAGTGCTTTTTTGCCGAGCGATTTTAAATCTGCAGTATTTTTTGATTCTATCATTTCCATCACTGCTGATTGGGTGATCAATTTGATCTTTTCTTCAGCCTCTGCACCGAGTTTTAGGCCCTCCGTGTTTAGCAATTGAAAGGTCTCTTCGATCAGTGCTTTTCGGTCCTTTTTTGCTGCAAAGGTTGTTAGTAGTTCCAGTTTGATGTCTATGTATTCTTTAGCCTTTTTGTTTGTTTTCTTTATCGCCTCGTTTAATGTTTTAATAGATGTATCAAAGTCACCAACCTCTCTACAGCAGATGGCAACTCGAATCATGTTTTCTGCGCTTTGATCAAGTTTTCTATATTGTTCTAAAGCCCCAAGAAAGTCTCTCAGTTCAAAGAGTGATTCGGCAAATGTTTTTCTGATTTTTTTCACTTTTTGTTTCTTTTCATTGGTGTCTGAAAGCGTTTCAAGTCTCTTGATGAGCTCCTCCGCCTCCTCTTTTAGTTTTATGTTGATTAGTGTATTTATCATTGATTCAAATCTTGATATCTCATTGCCTGCTGATAGTAATAGGGCCTTCCACAGCGTTGATTTTGTCTTTGTATTGTAGTTCTCAATAAATATCTGAAAGAGCTCATTGACATCCTTGTGAGGGCTGGTTTGCAGTAAAAAATTTGCGCATGGCTCAAGAAGCGTTTCCACCTGCTCTCTGATGATCTCGCTGATCTGTGGCATTGAATCTGCATCGTTCAATTTAGTGAGCGACTGGATCGCAACCTCTCTTAGCTCTAGCGCATTAGATTTGGAGAGAAAACGTCTCAGGTAAGGTGCGGCATTTTTATCGCCTATCTTTCCCAGGCAATTAATAGCCGCCCATTTTACTGAATTTGAGTTGTGGTCGAGAAAACCGATGATAGCTTCCTGTGCTTTGTTATCTCCTATCTGACTGATAACAGTAATGGTTTTTTCGACAACTGTCTCGTGTGTTTCTTTCTTTAAAAGTGCAATGAGGGCTTGGCACGTGTTCTCGAATTTGTGATGTCCGAGTGACTCGACAGCTGCCGTTCTTACTTCTGGAGATTCGTCTGTGGCAAGCCTCAACAGGCCCTTTTCAGATTCATGAGATTTGAAGTTTCCTAGTCCTATAGCACATATTATTCTAACTGAGATATCGTTATCCTGTAGAGATTCCAACAAGATCATTTGGGACTCATTATTCATTATTCTAGGAATCAAGTTGAAAGATGCGAGTTTTATCTTCCTGAAAGGAGATACCGTCAATTTGTGTATTTCAGGACTTAGTTCAAGTAGCGCATCATTTTTCAATGTGGATAGTTCTTTAAGCGCAAGGAGTACCTCATTTTCATAGTCTGATGAAAGTGATTCTTTGAGAATGGCTATTTCTGAGGCAGTATCCTTTGAAAGTCTTGCTAGTTGTAATCGAGTGGTTAGAAGAGAGATTCTAGTGTTTGAAAGTTCTGTCTCAAGACTTGAGACTTTATGAGAAAGTTTTTCAATGTCTTTGAATAGCATTCCATAGTAGCCATCTTTTTTATGCTCTTCTGCCTGAAATAATCCGCATGAAGATAGAAAAAGAAAACAAACAACAATTTTTCTCACTGTCACTTGCTATTATAAGCTAAAAATAAGATATTACAAACATGGAAGTAGTTTTGATGGTTGCAGAGGCTGCGGCAACACATCAGGATGGTACAATAAGCCTCCTGCGTGCTGGGATCAATCGTGTATGGAAGCCGGAACCGCCTGTTCCGCTTAATGGTGCTGTAGTAATAAGATTGGATGCCGCACCTTCTGAGAGCGGTCAGCATAATTTTGAGGTGCGGTTGATGGATGATGATGGTCGTGATGTAGCCCCTCGCATTGATGGCAATATGCAAGTTCCAACAGGTGGTGGAACGACCCATGTAGTGATTAATTTTCATGTATCATTCCCAAAGTTTGGCAGGTATACCTTCAGCGTAAATGTAGACCGTGTGGTCTATCAGACCTGGACAATCGAGGCTAGCAGTCCACCACCACCGCCCAAGCCCAATACTTAACACGCGTTCCGTGAATCTTTTGCAAATTGCTGTATTCCGGCAACTTGCAAAAGCGCAAATGATAAACCTATTATGCATTCCACTACTGTTATACACTATCAATTTGGCTATCACTTGCGTTTTCGTTCCGTCCCATTTTGTGACGGGACGAAAAATCACGGAATGCGTGTTAATAGAGCTTATCTTAAATTCTGAAAGTTTTCACTATAGATGCCGCAATGCTAATAGCGATCTCGGGGACGCTCTTTGCGCCTATCTCTACACCGACAGGAGACTCTAGCCTGCTCAACATCTCGCTTGTGATGCCATCCTTCTCAAACCTTTTGATGAAATCGCTTCGCTTTGCCTTGCTGCCGATTAGCCCGATTGGTCCCTTGGAATTTGACTGTAGAATTGTTTTGGTCAGGTCGTAATCAAGCTGCTGAGAGTATGTACAAACAAGTATATATGCATAACCGCTCACAACGCTGGGCAACTCGGTAAAAAGATTTCGAGCATTGGGGAAACGATCCTTTGAGGCATACTCTGATCTTGGATCAAAGACAGAGTAAAAATAGTCCATCTGGACAAGTATTTTCGAGAGGGCAAGGCAAATATGCCCGCCGCCGCATAAAAGCACGTGAGGGGGTGGATTCATTATCTCTATGAATACTTCTACCTTTCCACCACATGCAAGATCGACTCCGCCTTCGCGCTTGTACAATAGATCAAACTGAGCAATCTCTGATTTTCCATTTTTGAGACTTTCTAGCGCTCGATTTTTTGTGTCAAGTTCAACCTCTGCACCGCCAACAGTTCCATATGTGGAGCCATCAGACATGACGACCATTTTTGCACCCGGCTTGGCAGGTGTAGAACCTTGTGTCCTAATAACTGTACATAGTGCAAAAGTACGCCCCTGCTCGGTTAGTTCTGTCATTTTACTGAAGATATTGTCCTGCATAACGCCAGATTGAGGATAGAAATAGTGTACAACAATGTCAATGCTATCTGAGATTAGGTTTCTAAAAACTGCACTAGAAAAGATAAGGAAATAGATTTGGACAAATCCGCCTACAGCGGTTTAACCCCGCTTCCTCAGTAAGGTCTGCTTTCAGAAGACCTTGCCCCGTTTCACGGGGTGTCCCGTTTAACGGAACTAGTACGGAAGCAGGGTTAATACTTGATCCCCAAGGATCAGCCGAAAGGGAGTGTCTCAGGCTTGCTGACCTGCTTATCTGCCAATAGTTCTTCAATGGATTGTTTGGTGTGATTAACATACCCCTCCGCAGTTTCTTCTTTTTGATTGTCAAAACCACCTGCGTAACGTATTATTCCCTCAGAATCGATAACAAAAGTTTGTGTTGCCTT
>SBBU01000295.1 GCA_005239585.1 Planctomycetaceae bacterium | reverse complement strand
GGAAATCCATGAAAAATGGTAGAACCCCATTCAAAGAACTCTTATCTTGTTCACTTAATTCTTTTTCCTGTTGCGGGTGTTGTGCTTGTTGTTGTAATCTGGGTATTGGCGCTCGTATGGCTTCTTGCGGTTGTCTTTCTCATGGCTGCTACGACTGAAAAGTCTGTATCTTCTAGTTATTATTTTTCATCAAGGGCAGAATTTGCGGCAAGAAGCGGGATAGAGGTTGCAATCTCAAAGATTTACGAGTCAATGGAGTCCAAGTGGTCGCAATGGCCTCCGAATGATCAAAGCTGGCAGTTCAAGGATGGACCCGGAACCTTACTTGAAGATGCTTTTTCGCCTTCATTTGCCAAGGAGTTACTCAAGATAAATTCCAAGCAGCAGCATATTTCAGGGTCTACATCACCAGACGATGTCTTCAAGTTAAAAGTTACTGACACACAAGGTCAGATAAATGTAAACGATGGCATCACACTGCCAAAGGATCATGCAGTAAATGCAAGTCTCACTAGGATAATTAATATACTGGGTCGGCAAGTGGGAATTACGACACTCAAGCTGGGGGACGAGATACTCAAGAACAGACCTTCAGGCGGATATCAAAACAAGTATGAGCTCTTAAAGGCAGTAAATGGAAAGATGGATATTTTCAACCGCTTCAAGGATCACGTCACAACCCACTCTTGGAAGAATCCTTCCGTTGCCATGCCAGTCCCCCTTTCGAGTTACGAGGTTTCAAAGGGGAGCTATCCAATAAATTACAACAGACCCTCTGATGCCAATGGTCCCATTTACAGATACGGACACTATTCTACAAATGCAGTAGTTTCTGATGTCCAGAAAATCATGTCGACAAATGCCAAATTGATCTATGACGGATACTTTGCGACTCTCAAGACAGATGAAATGGTAAAGAAACTTGAAGGAATATCGGGCACGAGCAACATGGTGGATATGGGCTTGAAACAACTGATAAACCTACTCAAAGAAAATGCATCTCTGAGGACAAAAACGGGTACAGGGACTTCACAGTACTATGATGAACATGGCAACCTAAAGACGTATACATACGACATTTATGACTATGATTCAGTATATCGTGAATTAGCATGGAATAGGCTCAGTAGATATGTGGTTTCCAAGTCAACCATACCTACTTATTTAGATAGGATTAAATACTGGATTCCTGCAGTCTCTGATCCTGACTATAAATTAAAAATCCAGGCGAGGGTGAATGAGATTGAAAAAATCTCGCGTGATTTTGCGGATGCTGGCAACAACGCATCAGCGCCGATCAATGATTTTTATTGTACAGCGGATCAATCCACTAACGAAAAGGCTCAGATGCGCGTTGCAGTTGATATTGTGCTTGATCTGATGAGGAAATTTGTCTTGGCAGAGGTTGCAGCCAAAGATCTAGTCGATCTTATTGAAAAAATCCCCAGCCAAACACCTTATGGACTTTGTTTCTGGCCAGACAGGCAGTCATTGGGTATAAGCACTTATGACGCGCTCAATCCACAATGGATAGAGTTGGTAGAGCGTGCGCCTGTGAATATCAATACAGCCTCAAGGGAGGTCCTGGTTTCATTGATCTCAGGCCTGCAGGGTTTTTTCGTTATGAATCCGAAGATTGGAGAACCTCGAAACATCTTTTATTACTGGATGGGGCATCAGTACCTCTACGTACCTTCGCTTCAGTTGCAGTCACAAATAGGATCGATATACAAGACTCTGCCCTTTATAGATGGTACAGATGCTCAGGCGCCTGAGGGCTTTCCGGCCCAGATCATTGCAGATGAGATAATAGCGTGTAAAAACCAGACTCTATCTCCAATGGGAATAGACTACAAGAATGAGGGTTTTGGGGGACCATTCAGGACATGGGCACAGTTTAATAAATTTGTTGACTATTTAGTTGAGCGTGGTGTATTGGTTGATAAGCGAAATATATATTTCGATGAAGATTTCTCAAAGATCCAGTCAACTGAGACAGAGATGCCTTCCCGCCCAGTCCAGATTCCAGAGCCATCACTGACAATTCCATCAACTGCACAGAGGCGAATGGCATCACAGGCAATGGCCGATGTTCTAAAGGCCAACTTTAATCCAAACCTCCACCTAAATGAATTGAATCAGAATAAGATCCTGCATAACCTTGTGGACAAGACTGATCTTATTTTAAACACGACCGAGTTCTGCTTCCTTCCAATGGGATACTTTGAAATCGAGTCGCTGGGCCTAGTGCTCGGGTCTCCTTCTGAAGGTGATACTAACCGTGACGTTATCGCCAAGAAGCGAATGGCTACATTTGTAAAGCTTTATGATGTTTATTACGAGTCTGATCAGGCGAATTTTTATCAAGGAGAGTTTGGAGATAAGAAATCTGGCCCGCAGACCAGCAACGGCAAGGCTGTAGAGACAGGCCCTGAGCCTGATAATGGATCTGGCCCCAAAGGGTGTAATTATTCTGGTTTTGTTTCACTAAGCTCGTTGGGAGGGACAGGGTCGCGCGGCAATGGAACTCTCTACACGGCCCTAACTCAAAAAGCAGAACAGACTGATATTGCCCTCAACGGTATCTATCCAAATGCAATTAGATCGCAATCAGGTAGTAAGGAGCTTGATGAAGATATTCGCAGTCATTTCCAGTTCGATCACTTTGCGAATTATCACTCCCTTGGTGATGAACATTGCAAACCTTTTGGCCCGTTTCAGGGCATTAGGCCTTATGAGAAAAACTTTGCAGACAAGACAGAAACTGGCATTTCTCCTTATTCGCCGGTAAATGGCGATCGTTTCAGATTGGCAAGGAGCTTTAGGAATGGAGATAACACAAACTTTTTCACATATTCACCTAGCGATCTGAGGTCAGACGGAGCTTATTTCGAGTTCAACTCAGCAATCGGGTACAAACCGGTCCCATTCAAGGAAAGCTTTGTCGCATCATTCTGGTTAAAGCCTAATTTTTATCCCGAACTTACAAACAAAGTTCGTACATTTTTCTCGGCATCAGACCAGACATTTGTCGAAGTTATTAATCTTAATATTTGGAGTTGGGAGGTTGGAAAAAAACCATGGGTAATGCCATCTTTTGGCCTATTTTTCTTCCCCGGTGCTCACGGATGGGAGGATCCATGGAAGATAGACACAAGCACATATAACAGGTCTGGAACAAGTTCACAGGATCTGAACAAGATAATAAAGGAATCAACCTCTCGAAGGAGCTCGCTGGGATTTTTTAACACAATTATGTACCTAAAGGAATCTGATGGAAGTATCACGTTCATTGATAGCAAGCAAAGGGGCGGGATCGGGACAATGACACCAACTCTTAATCACAACCTTGAGACATATTGTGTATTGCACCCGGGTAGCGGGACATTTTGCGCAAATCCTACTGCCCCTGTACACCAATTTGAAACCGTTTGGCAGACAGACAAGTGGAAAGTCAATCACCGTGATCACTGGTTTACCGGTGATGATGGAAAGTTTAACTATTTGAGGGATCACGAGTGGATGCATGTTACAATTGCGGCAAAGACAGGGGCCTCTAAAGAACTACAGATACTTATAAACGGCACCGAGTTGCCAAATACGGACCAGAATAACATACATATTTCGAGCCTGCTTTCATTGGTTAATGACCCTAAACTCAACTTTGATTTTACAAAGATAACCGGGAACTCGCTTAGAATCGGCGGAGAATATTCATCAAAGCTAATGCAGTCTTACCGCGGTTATTATGCTGATTCTACGATAGATGAGTTTTACTTCTGGGCAGATAATTATGATATAGGTATAAACCGTTCCAAGGAGCTATTCAATAACGGTCGTTATTACAAGCCTGCAGAATTTGATCCTACCGATGGTCTCTTTACATCGGCAAACATACCGCTTGAAAAAGGAAGGGCATTGGCAAAGCTGAGCGGGCAGGCTGGGAGCTCATCAAAGATTAAGATACTCGGTGTGAACTGGACATGTTATGCCGAAGAACATGCAGGTGTATCTCACATGTATGGAGTGCAGTTGGTTCCTCATGTATATGAACATGCTGACCCTCGTGATTATCTGAGAATAGTAACCTCACAAGATCCTAATGGCTACTGGGACAATCCTGTATGCGAGATATCCGTAGTTCAGGGCGGAAAGAAGCTTGGACCATATAAGAATGAACTATTCAGTACAGTAAAGAATCTTTATGTAGATGATTCACAGCCGATAAAGTACCAAGTCAAGTTTAAAATCGGTAGGCGTTTGCTCAACGAATTACCCAAGGCAGTTTTAGCTACACCGATTTTTGATGACATTTCAATCTTCTATAGTGCCGGTGGACCTGTTCAGCTAAGCCTGGTTGATCTTGAAGGTCCTGTTCCGGTTGTGATAGGCGGTCCTAATATAGCGCCGCCACCTCCGCCGCCACCGCCACCAGCTGATAATCAACCTCCAAAGGCGGTGCCTGTAAGTCCGACTGATAAAACAACACTTATAATAGATCTTCCAAACAATGTTACCACTACAGTTACTGTTAAGGTCACCGATCCTGATAACAATGCAAACAGTGTGACATGGTTTCAAAATGGGATCCCAAGGGGAACTGACTATTTCACGACACCATCTGGCGGTGATAAATCCAAGGATTTCACATTTACCACGCCCGGTGACTATAAAATAGTAGCTGTACCAAAGGACAAGACTGGTAAGACAGGATATCCAGTTGATTTCGATATAACAGTCAAGCCGCCAACTTTCTTTGATACACCTGTGACCGCCAAGAACATTGTATTTGTATTAGACAGGTCCAGCTCCATGAGGGAGCCAATCATAGGTTATACACCCGATCTTAATCTGGCCAACAAGCTGGGGATAAATATTGTAAAGGGTGAAGGGGGCTATTCTAAATGGGAAATCCTAAAATTTGAGATGAAAAAGTTACTGCACGAACTGCCGAAAGGGAAGAGGAAGATTAACATTTTATATTTCAATCACTTTTTTGGAAGAATGGGTGCACAGATGGTTACTCTGGATGACAACAGCCGCAACAGTGCCTTTGCCCTGCTCGATAAATTTACAACTGAGGGGGCGACCAATATCAGAGATCCCATGGGAGTGGCGCTCGACATGATAAAGGCTGAAAAGGCTTCTTTAACCGGAGAAATAGCAATCTATCTTGTTTCGGATGGTATCGCTAACAGGAGAATTGTTCCACTTCAACCCCCTGTTAACAATGAATATACAGGGCAATTGTCCAAGGATAGAAATACACAATCAATTGCTGACGACATTACAAACCGTAATCTGCTTGTTTTGATAAAGATTAACACCTTTGCAATGTCACCGAGTAATTTTTTAAAGGATGTTGCTGATAAAAACAACGGTATATATAAACTAGTACGATAGCTTTAGTGAGGTGTTGCATGATGAAGATTGCTTCGCGGGCTTGGATTGTCATGATCCTTGCTATTGTAATATCAGCCTCTACGGGTAACCATCAGGAGATACAACTTGACCAAAAGAAGATTGATGCCGCGATCGATAACGGCTGCAAATGGTTGCTTGCAAATATTAGTCAGGCATATGGGAAGGTTCTTACACCAGATCAGGAAAATTTAATCAAGTGGTGGGGAATGGATACAGAAATATATGTTCGTAAGGAGCTGGTTCTTTTAACACTAATTTATGGGGGTTACTTTAAAGAAACAGATGATAACTGCAAGAAATTGCTCCAGTCTGTTCTGGATGATCAACCTAAATTTACGTACAGGGCGGCTCTAAAAGCAATGGCTCTAAACCTACTCGATGGAAATAAATACATAGAGTTCATAGCAGAATGCGGTCAGGCGTTGATAGACAATCAAGCTAAAGAGGGTCGCTGGAGTTATCAACTCCAGTTCACCAGGACTAAAACCCCTGAAGTCAATATGAGTGAAGGAGCTCCAGAGACCAAGCTGATTGGAAATGTACTTACAAGAACAGGGGGTGACAACTCCAACACTGCTTATGCTGCGCTTGGGCTTCGAGCATGCTTTGATGCTGGTGTCATTATCCCAAAGGAAACAGTCGAGCTAGCGTTAAAGTGGTGGGAGGTTTCGCAGTTTTCTACTGGAAACTGGAGGTATGGTACTATTGGTAAAGGTTTAGCGGCTAACGTGGATCCATCAACCATTCCGCTTGTTGTAGGAGATATTGATATGTTCACAGGATTAGAAATAGATAAACGTCTCGTTATGACAACAGGTGGAATTGCTGCTTCTGCAATTTACAAATATATGCTTGGGCAGTGTAAGAAAGTAGAGGATTTTGCAAAAGATCTTTCTATCGCTGCAGGACTCAAGTGGTTAGGGGATAATTACAAATTTGAGGGAGGAGCACCTCACAAAGGTACTGATGGATTTGGTGATTATTACTATTATTACGGGATTGAGCGAAGCGGTATGTTGACAGGAATTGTAAAAATGGGTACGCATGACTGGTATAAAGAAGGAGCTACATGGCTTTTAGCTAATCAGAGGCCAAATGGCGACTGGGGGCTTGGTGCAGCTGATACCTGTTTTGCCATTCTATTTCTCAAACGTGCAACTGAGCCAGTTGATGACAATTAAAATTACACTTATCCTTAAAGTGAAAGGCATTTCTCGGATGAGATATTTACTATTTATCCCTCTCTTCACGATCATGGGTAGCTATCAGGATCCTAGTCCCCTTAAGACTTTTTTTGATAAATTTCAGCGATTCTATAACAAGAATATCATTAAAATGGCTGAGGGATTTATTGAGAAATCGGAGGTGGATGCTTTTGAAAGTAACATAAAGAGTACTATAGAAGTACTTAACAAGTCTTTCAAGGAATCTGGGATCGCAAACTTGGAAGTTCTATTCACTGATAGAAAACCGGATCAGCTTATGGAGGCGGCAAAAAAAATAAAGGATGATTTTGGTGCGCTTGCTCTATTGCAATCTGGTTATGATCTCAAGGAAGCAATGATTTCTCTTGAAAAAGCTCCAAAAGAGTTCAAAGAAGCTATTGGTTTTCTTGGCAAGGCTATTGCTAGTTATTGTATCTGGGCCTTCGTTAGATCAGGAGAGTGTGAATTCAAGATTAAGGAAATAATCAATCAAGTGATCGAGGAAAGATATCTGAACTATTCAAAGGCATTTCTGAGGTTTATCTCGGATGGTGTATTCCTGAACGCCTATCTTGGCAGTCGTGGTATGTTTAGAGCTACTATGTTACCTGTAAAATCTCTGGTAAAAGATGCATGTGATAACAAGATAAATCCAAAAGATAATGAGGCAAGTTTCAAAGACAGGAAAGATGCTGTTGTGGCATACATTAGGTGGAACGATAAAAAATGGGAATCTAATCTGGAAATTTTGGAACAATCAAAAAAACTTGACCAAGAGAATGCTTTTTATAATTACATCTTGGC
>SBBU01000149.1 GCA_005239585.1 Planctomycetaceae bacterium | reverse complement strand
TGGCACCGCTACTCTCCGGACAACGCAACTTGGGACAACTGGGAACTCTTCGAAACGGACAATGACAATTCAAACGGATGGTCGTGGAGCTTCACGGCGCTAGACAACGACGGGCACTACCAGTTCTACTCGGTTGCGGTTAGGTCAGGAGGAAATAGTGAACCTGCGCCTGTGGAGGCCGATGCGGCGGCGGGTGTTGACAGAGTTGCCCCGGTCTCGCATATGAACGAGACCGAATATTACGAAATTGGAACCATCCCGATAAATTTCAACGCAAGCGCCCTCGCCTGGGACAGCCAGGACGGCTTCAAGGGGAGCGGGATAAAGGAAGTGAAACTGTACGCCCGATACTCGATGGACAATGCCAGGGTTTCGGTGAGGCCCTGGCAGGAGAAGGAATTAGGGCAAGGCTCCTTGTACAAGCTCGATGGCATTTGGTGGGCGATTTGGCCTTTTGAGGCCGACAAGTACGGGTATTACCAGTTCTGGGCTCAGGCTGTGGACGAGGCCGGGAACGTTGAAAACGTTGTTCCAAAGAGGGAGAATGCAAACGCAGGAAAACCCGAGGAGAACATCCGTGTGGCGAAGGATCTGGTGAGGGTTGCGGTTATTTTCGCTGAACCAAACGATAATGAGCACGATAGTATTCGCCACACAATTCAATATTATTCGGATATCGTTGAAGATTATGAATCATATTGGGACGAAGTTTCATATGGTGCACTTGCTGTTGTAAGCGTTGATTTTTTTGACAACGCTGGTAACTGGTATAAACTACAGAAACCCACGAGCGAATATCTGGAAACAACCGTAATAGGCGGCAGCACGCAGATAAAATACACAAAACATGGTTTTGTTACAGATGCGATTAATTCTGCAGATGCCGACATTAACTATAACAATTATCAAATAATTGGCGTTGTTGGATCAGACCCTGATCGCAAGATTATAATGGGCGAGTGGTGGGCTGGACATTGGGGAATTTGGGACCAAGTACATGCAGATGGAATAGATATAACTAACATTTTTATCGTAGGTGAAGACATGGCCAGCTACGAGTGGGAACACGAAACTGGTCATGGACTCGGAGCACTATTAACTGGGACTAAACTCCCAGATCTTTATCCTTCATCTGCGGCTAGCTCTGGGGATTTGCGACCATGGGATCTTATGAGTGCAAACGAAGTTCATCTGTCTTCTTGGAGCAAAGAGCGTTTGGGCTGGCTTGAGTATTCTAAATCTGATCTCACGCAAGCACCTTCTAGTTATGTAACTGCCAATATTGATTCATTACCAATGCTAGAATTCGGAGACCGAATCTATTCGTTCAAAGTTGTTCGCGAAAATGAGTGGCTATGGGGAAGCTATTGGAGTGAGGTTTGGTATCTGTTAGAATTCCGAACGAATGATTCAACTTATAGTAATTTTGATTTACCACTACAAAATTTAGGATTATTTTCAGGTTTGATAATATATCAAGTCGATCTTTCGTTCTATAATAACAATATAATCGGTGAAAGCATAAATCTAGTTGATAACGTCGATAAGCCTTGGCCACAGTCGAATTTTCTTTTAGAAAATGAAAGCTATCATTCTGGAATAGGCCTAGGAACAATGTTTACTGCTGGTAACATTTTCTACCACTCCGATGGAATAATCCCCGCAATGCCATTTTCCATTACATACCCATTTCCTATGAGCAGCAATACCGCCGTCATGTACCAGATACCATACCAATATTCCGAAAACTTGACACCTTCACAAGAGACGTTTGGATACTCACCAGACCTAGATTTACATGCCTACATGTCAGACGGACGCCATATCGGCATGAACTACACAACAGGCGAATATGAAAAACAGGTACCAAGTGCCAGTGCTTCAGGCGACCTCTTAGAGGGGACAGAATGGATTTCCGTGCCATCAGATATTGAGGTGTACTTCGTTACGAGTAGCCGTGATGTCGAAGATTTCTTGAAAGCAGGCACCAAACTTGAAAACGACAGCGGTCTTTACGCGATTAAGATTGCACATTCAGATAACGGCAACGTATACTTCTCGGAAACTGTCGGTCAGGAGATTGCGTCGGGAGCAGAGATGATAAACGATTTCGAAGTATCTAAGAATACAGATGGAACATATGCAGTTAATGTTAAACCGGGGATGAACGTGCTTTCACCCAGCGCGTGGGTCGCAGCCATTGATAACATTCCAGATAATATTTTCACCAAGAATCCAACTCAATACAAAAACTCACTAAAGAACAAATTTGATGCCGTGTTTAAAACGATAGAAGAAAACAATTATGCAGGAGCGATTGAGAAACTGACGGACGATATTTTGAAGAAGCTGGATGCGGACGGAAAGGCAGATTGGGTAAACCAGCCTATGCTGATTGATGAAATCAACGCGTTTATAAATATCTTGAAATCGTGGGGAAATAACACATGAAGAAAAACAATTTGATATCATTAATTCTATCAATTTTTATTATTTCTTCGGTCGGATATGTTATAGTAACAAAACCGAGCGAGTCAAATCACGCTGTTGACTCCGAGTATGATTTCGCGGTATTCATCTCAGATGGAGGCGAATACATACTGGGAAGCGATACGAGAAATTGGATAGGCTTTTTTTCTAATAATTCTGCAACACCCATATGGACAAAAAACATCCCCTGTGATTTCGCGGCTCTCTCTGAAAATGGAGATTATGTATTTGTAGGTGGGCGAGAGGGGCTGTTTGTTATAAAAGAAAATGGGGATATCGCTTGGGCATTTGTCGAAACCATACGAGGTGTCGCGATGTCCGACAACGGAGATTATTTTGTTGCTGGAACGCCTAACGGCGCATATCTATTCAGCCTTCAAGATAACACACCGATTTGGATATCTTCGGTGGGCAGTGTTTCTTCCGTAGCAATGTCCGACAACGGCGATTATTTCACTTATGTGACTTCAAACAATCTCTCTTTGTTTAATCGCAAAGATAACATTCTATCATGGGTTTATACTACGGGTGAAATCACTTCGGTGGCGATTTCTGGCAACGCAAACTATCTTTCTGTTGGCAGTTCTATTAGCACAAATCTTTTAATTTTCGATGACAATTTACCAATTTGGTCGAGTGAATATAGAAACCCGGGCCTAAAAATTTCGTCCGATGGTAGGGTACTCGGCATAAATTCAAAATATTTAATTTCTGTTTATGATCGAGTTGAAAATAATCTGATTGTAACTAAAGGATCTAGAGATACTTTCAATTTAGGAGATATTGGTTCAATCGATATGTCTTCAGATGGCAACTATCTCGCTTTAGGAGTTACAAGTTTCGGACCAGCTAAAACTGACAATTTTATTGCTCTATTTTCAGTATCAGAAAACCGAGTTTTATGGGTTTACTGAATGAAACAAATCCGCAAGTTCTCGGACGTCTCAGTTGACGACAGCGAGTGGCACAAAATGCGGAGCGGACATAGTTGGTAAAGGGTCATAATTCCTCACTGAAATTATTTTCGAAAGTTCAACTCTTTCGTATTAACTTTCAGAACCATTAAAACCCCAATTAAGACAAATTTTTGTTCACAAAATTTTTGGGATAGGAAAAGGCATGAAAAATACACGCAAAATCAACTGGGCTGGAAAACGGAATCTGAAAGAGTTGGGTTCAGTTGAATATCGTAAATTCTTACGGTCATCCCAGACTGATTGTCTTCGTATACGATTTCCTCGCTAGAAATGGCCGGTTGGTTCAATATGATCGCCACTTGATTTCCCGCTTGAGTCGAGTAATCCATGTAATAGTCAGCATAATCTTGCCAACTGACTTCCTGCCAATCAGCTGAAGGTCTCCAAGACCAAAACTCGTTGTCCGCCAGATTGATGATCATGCTATTTTCGATAACAAAACTCCAAGCGGACCTGTTCTCAACGACATCCGTCCTTATTTTCAGACTGTCCGTACCGATATTTTTCATCCTCGTTCTGCTTTCGGTTGTTATGAAAAAGTTTTCGTATATTTGGCCCGTAGCTTCGGTTTTGAAGTCAATGCTGGCAACTGAGATCATGTCGACCACATTTTCCGCTTGGCTGTCAGAACCTCTTAAATTGAAAACAATGTGTCCGCCGACTGAAAGTCCAACTACCGTGCCAGCTACAATCAATACAGATATCGCTTCGCTAGCCCCAATTTCTTTGAAATTCATTTCCCCCCGTTATCATTGTTTTTTGGCTATAAATCGTTTTGCAAATATGTGCTGTGTTGCATAACTTCACCATAGAGTCTCTTTTTCCACCTCTTCTTCGAACCTCAAGACACATTTTCACCCCCAAGGCGGTTTACCGGTAGTGTC
>SBBU01000027.1 GCA_005239585.1 Planctomycetaceae bacterium | reverse complement strand
CCTGTGCTCTCCTGCTTGCTCTGTGGCCTCCTTCAATGAGTGTATGTAAGTTGCATAATCACAATAAGTTACGGCACAAAAAAGTGTTGACAAGCGAGTAAAACGACGGTTCATCTGTTGCCTTGTCCGAAGGTGGATAAAGTAGACCCCCCTTTTTGTCGATTATAAATAAGAACCTATTTATCGGGGGATCTTGATGAAACCTGTTCTATTGCTCTTACTCCTGACATCATACGAATTTGACCAACAAGAAACCGTCAAGCAAAAGTCAAAAACCGTACAACTCAAGTATCGGGTAAGCGATCAAACAAAAATCACGTCAAGCATCCTCTGGGTTACGACGGATGCTGGAAAAGAATGGAAAACCGCTGATAAGTTTTTAATGAGCCCACAATGGACATTTCATAATAGCACTATTACATGCAATGTCCTAGTCCCCGCAGATGGTACTTATGGCTTCAAACCACAGTTTGGAGATGAAGTAACAAATACCTCACCAGAACCAAAACCGGGGGATAAACCCAAGCAACTCGTTATAATTGACAGTACCCCGCCGATATTAGTCAATTCAGAACCACTCGATAAATCACAGTCATCTTCTGAAATAAACTTGAAATACACATATAGAGATCTGTGCGATGTTAAAGTATCTGCAATCTGGGTTACAAAAGATAATGGCAAGTCATGGATCAATTCTGATAAGTTAAGTTACAAGACTGACTTTAATTATATGTCAGGTTTTGTGATAGTTACAATTAATGTAGATCATGAAGGCACTTTCGGATTCTATCCACAGCTATCTGATGCTCTAGGAAATTCCAATCCGGAACCTGTACCGGATCAAAAACCTATTAACTCAATCAAGGTGTTCGCAATGCCCCCCAAAATCTTAAATCCAAAATCATACGAGACGCTTATCGCTGGTGTTCCTCATCTTATCAAATGGGCATCCTTCACTGCAGAAGTTAAGGAAAAATCAACCTCGCTTCATTATTCATTTGATGATATCACATGGAAACCAATTGCTACCGGATTGGAATCTAGCGGAATCCATTTTTGGGTACCTCCGAGCGTACAAACAGAAAACCTAAAGATCAGGGCAGTTTTTATTACAAAAGATGGATCCGAGGCTAAAACAGTATCAGGCCCCTTCAACATAATAATAGAACCGACTCCCGATATTGAAGCCGCTCGAAATCACTACTCGAAAGCAAGGCTTTATTATGCCCAGAAGAGATTTGAAGAGGCCTTTCTTGAATATGAAAAGGCATTGATCAAATGGCCAAAGTTCGCAGACGCACTGAATGATATCGGGCTCATCTACTTTGAAAAAAAAGAATATGTAAAGTCAATCGAACTCTTTAATAGGGCAAAAGACTCTGAGATTAGCAATCCGTTATACCACTCGAATTTAGCCCGGGCTTTTATAGCGATAGGCGTTATAGACGAGGCCTATAAAAGCTTGCGTGATGCATCGGCCTTGAAGCTCGATAGGGACCATTACCTATCCTATGCAACTGGCGAAATGCTTCTAGTGGTCGCAAAGAAATTCCTTGAAATCGGGTCCAAGGATAAAGCCATTCAGGCAGCCAAAACTGTCCTGAAGCTCGAACTGACTACAAAAAGACTCAGAGAATCAGCGGAAAAATTTATTCGTGATCACGACAGGTAGCGCAAGGAAACCCTTGTGATTCAGGACTTATTGAACTGGATATATTGGTCCCTTTGAAAGGTCTATCACTTCCTGCCCTTTTTTGTGTGAAACTTTTCTTTCCTTTTCTTCTTTTGTTGTAATCCTGACAAGATTTATCTCAAAGTTTGGATTACTTTCTGCCCCTATGATTTGATCAAGCCTGAATGATAAGCTCTTTCTGATTTTATCTGTTACGTCCGGTACTATTGTGTCCTCCAATGCATGGAAATAGATCCTGACAAGTACAGGTTCTGCACCTTTCCTATCCTTAAAGACAATTACCCGCGCGTAAAGAACTTCCGGAAGATTCGTGGAGACACGTTCTAAAGATTCCTCTATGGCGCTCACAGCAACATAAAATTCGCCTGTCTTACCTTTCGCTCTTATCTTATCTTCATACTTTGCATAGTTTCTTCTGACAAAATAGAGGGCCAAAAGGAGAAATATTCCAAATACTGAGGTAATTGCGATCTTAAATGGAAGACTTGTAACGAGGAATCTCAATGCATCAGAGTCAGTAAGCGATGACAGAACTGCTACAGTACCAAAGAAGACTGCCATTATAAGTGCAGTCATAAAAATAGAACTATCTTTAAATCTCATGGTTTACGATCTCCCAAAATTACTATCCAGAAAATTAGTATTATATTTACCCTGAAGGAAATGCGGATGGCTCAAGACAAATTGATGTAGTGGTATGGTCGTCTTCACCCCTTCTATTACGAATTCAGCAAGTGCGTTCTTCATGGCAGAAATCGCCTCTTGCCTCATTGCTCTGTGCACTATCAACTTTGCCACCATTGAATCATAATATGGAGGGATTTCATAACCGCTGTAGACATGAGAATCTACTCTCACGCCCGGCCCTCCCGGAGGGAGATAATTTGTGACCCTGCCAGGACATGGTCTAAATCCATTTTGTGTATCCTCAGCATTTATTCGGCATTCTATGGCCGCGCCGTTAAACATTACATCCTTCTGTTGAATCCCTAATCTTTCGCCACCTGCAATCTTTAACTGCTCCTTGACAATATCTATTCCAGTGACCATCTCTGTCACAGGGTGCTCGACCTGAATTCTTGCGTTCATCTCTATGAAATAAAACTTACCGCGCTCGTCTACCAGGAATTCAACCGTTCCAACATTAGTATATTTCGCAGCGCGAGCAAAGGCAATGGCAGCGTTTCCGAGCTCTCGCCTGAGAACAGGGGTTATCACAGCAGAAGGAGCTTCCTCGAGTAATTTCTGAAATCGGCGCTGGATGCTGCAATCTCTCTCTCCAAGATGGATTATATTGCCATATTTGTCTGCCATGACTTGAACCTCAACGTGGTGGGCACCCTCTATATATTTTTCCAGGTATAGATCATTTGATTTGAAGCTGCCTGCAGCCTCAGATTGAGCCTGAATAAAACTATTAACAAGACTTACATCATTGTGAACTGTCCGCATTCCACGCCCACCACCACCACCTGCCGCCTTGATAATTATTGGATAGCCTATTTTCCTGGAGAAATCGAGTGCCTCTTTTTCATCCTTGAGGGCCCTCTCGCTCCCGGGGATCGTCGGAATCCTTAATTTTTTTGCCAGCTCCCTTGCCTTGACCTTGTCTCCCGCCAGTCTTGATGATTCCGGAGTTGGCCCTATGAATATAATATTACATGACTCACATATCTCAGCAAACTCGGGGTTTTCAGACAAAAGTCCATACCCAGGATGAATCGCATTCACATCTGCGATCTCAGCTGCACTTATTATACGAGCAGGATCAAGATAGCTCTCTTTCACGGGGCCGGGCCCTATACAGACTGCAAAGTCTGCAAACTTTAAATAGCTGGCGTTCTTGTCAGATTCTGAATAGACCGAAACTGTCTCAATTCCTAGGTCTTTGCACGCCCTAATTATCCTGAGCGCAATCTCTCCCCTATTAGCAATAAGTATCCGCTTAAACACAATCGGATATCATACATTCTGCCGTAAGAAGAGACAACTCGATCAAGATAGTCCCAGAAATTGCTCATCTTCTTGAAAGTGCCTTTCGGAAGCCCTTCTTGGCTTCCCGAGGTGTACCTGCTGTTTGTGAAACTGGGTGGTTCAACGAATT
>SBBU01000011.1 GCA_005239585.1 Planctomycetaceae bacterium | reverse complement strand
ATTATAGGCGGAGAGGGTTTTTTGTTAAACTTTTTATGTCCACCCGCACCCCACACACTTTGTAACGGTTACTTTTTGTAATAAACTTGGACAAACCTGAATGATGATGATAATATAGAGGGAAAGGTAGAGAGGGATGCGAGTCTATACCAAGCTGGTTGTTTTATCTGTTCTATTGGCTGCTTCGTGTGCTAAGAATACAAGTTCTGTAATTAAAGACACGCCAGAGTTTAATCTTCGTAAAGGAGTATATTTAGATAAGGTTGCGATGAAAGTGTCTCTTGAACAGGTAAAAATACTAGTAGAGGAGTATAAAGATCAAGTAACTGCTTTTAAGATGTTATCGTACCATTTTTCTCTAGGGCGTGATTGGCAAGAAACTGTTATAAAAGCATGGCTAATTGATCTTAATAGAGATGGTCAAAACGAGTTGATACTAACATATATGAGTGATGGCGAAAAATTGGAACGCCTTTCCACAATATTGCAGTTCGAATCAAACCGCTGGGTTTCTGGGGTTACTGTCAGTGATCCTGAGGGCTTTTCATGGATCGTTGTTGACTTTAACGAAGATGGCCTGTGGGATCTCGTTAATCAAGGTGGTAGATCGTGGCTTTGTACAGTCATACAAACTTTTCCTTCAGAGTTTAGTGTCGCAGCAAATGTAGTAGGCGGACTGGATGATAATATTTTGACGGTTTATAGAACTTGTGGTTACTCTTATGGAAAATATTGTGGTTATGAAGGTCTTGGCAGGGTGCAAAAAAGTATACCCTACAAGTATTCTTGGGATAAGGATATCGGAGCTTTCACTCTGAACAAGTCGCATTGTGAT
This sequence comes from Planctomycetaceae bacterium, assembly GCA_005239585.1. The sequence goes on along the minus strand of SBBU01000011.1, from coordinate 3,648 downwards.
AGTGTTCTCATTGAAGCGCTATTGGTATGTTTTCAAAAGAGATCCGAAGAAGTAGAGGATAATCGTTATATAGATTACTGGAACTGGGCAGTCTGTCTATTTGTGGCCAGATTAGAATATGACAAAGCATTTGCCCTCGCCAAGCAAATTCCTTCTAGCCCGAATGGTGATCGGGGAAAAATAATGTCCAAAAAAGATAAAGAGTCGTTGATTGAACAAATCAAAGAATATGAAAAAGAGCACCAATCCGGCACGCGATTGAAATTTAATTAGCTGCCATTTTGCGTCTTGTTGAATAATTGACGGAAAAGAAATAAGACCCTTACCCTCTAGTATAGAGAAAAGGATTTACTGGAGATAGTTATGAAAAACCGGAAAGATTATAACGAAAGTTTAGTAAAAAGCTGTTTCTTCCCCAATAGTCTCTCTTTCCATTTTCTGATTTATTAAACAGAGCGATTTTCTTCGCTATTTGACTTGGACGCGAGTGTTGCGTAATATAGATTGCACCAAGGATCTTTTTTGAGGAGATAAGATGTACGGATTCATAATGTTTGATCCCTTGTACTTTCTATTTGCGCTGCCCGGGCTGATCTTGGCGCTTATAGCGCAGGCATATGTAAAAAAGGCCTATCATGATGCGGCGCAGATAAGGTCAAGATATGGCAAGACAGGGGCAGATATCGCACGTGAGATACTTCGGGCATACAATGTGACTGATGTTATAGTAGAACCGACACATGGTATCCTTACAGACCACTATCATCCAAACCACAAGGCATTGAGGCTATCAGAGGCAAACTATAATGAGGATACGCTGGCTGCGGTGGGCATCTCAGCACACGAAGTGGGTCATGCGATTCAGCATAATCAGGGCTATTTCCCGGTCCTTGTGAGAAGCGCTCTTGTCCCGTTGGCATTTGTAGGCTCTAACTTTGCCTACTTGCTATTCACGATAGGGGCAATCGTAGCAAACACGGGTATAGGCCAGCAATTGATGCTTGGCGCCATCGCTCTTTTTGGAGCAGCGTTCTTGTTTACAATTGTCACACTGCCAGTTGAATTCGATGCCAGTCTTCGTGCAGTAAAGATACTCGAAAAAGAGGGGATTCTCACTGAAGAGGAACTGAAACCGGTGAGGAGAGTCCTAAAAGCTGCAGCGTTAACATATATAGCAGGTGCAGTTCAGGCACTGCTTATTCTGCTTTACTTCATCATGAGATTCCAGCAGTCAAGAGAATGACGATCAACACCAGCGCTGTTACAACATTCATACTCGCGGGTGGCAAGGGTCAACGACTAGAGCCGTTAACCGTATCAAGACCCAAACCTGCCGTGCCGTTTGGCGGGATTTACAGGCTAATAGATTTTACGCTCTCAAATTGTCTCAACTCTTGTTTCCGAAAGATATTCGTGCTTGTTCAGTACAAATCATCTGAACTGTTGCGACACATTCGTGACGGTTGGCAGATCCTTTTTCTCCCTGCCAGGAATGAATTCATTGAGGCGATCCCACCTCAGTATGCAGAGGGCGAGAAATGGTACATGGGAACAGCCGATGCAATCAATCAGAATTTATTCCTGATCGATTTTGATGGCACGAGATACGTGCTAATCCTTGCAGGTGATCATATTTACAAGATGGATTATCGCCACATGATTCAGTTTCACGAGGAAAAGGGTGCTGATCTTACAGTGGGAGCAGTTGAGGTCCCAATTCAAGACGGCCACAAATTTGGGATCATGAAAGGAGATGAACAGAATCGCATAATTGAGTTTCAAGAAAAGCCAAAGAAACCAGCCTCGTTGCCTGACAATCCCAGTCTTGCCTTTGCCTCCATGGGCATATATACCTTCAAGCCGGATGTGCTTGCCAAAGTCTTAGCAGAGGACAGGAGCAATAAGAGCAGTAAACATGATTTTGGACGCGACATAATCCAACCAATGCTTTCAAAATACAATGTCTATGCATTTAGCTTCATTGATGAGAATAAGAAAGAGGCCAAATACTGGAGAGATGTGGGGACTTTGGACGCTTACTATAATGCCAACATGGATCTTATTAATGTAACTCCATTTCTTAATCTTTATGACTCTAGCTGGCCGATTCACACCTGTGCAATTCAGGCGCCTCCCCCAAAGTTTGTGTTTGAGGAGCCTGACAGGACTGGTACAGCAATCGATTCGATGATCTCACCCGGTTGCATAATATCTGGGAGCAAGGTTACGAGGTCTATAGTTAGCCAGATGGTAAGGATACACAGTTATTGTGATATAGAAGATTCAATAATTTCAGGTGATGTTACTATTGCAAGACACGTGAAGATCAGAAAAGCAATCATAGATGAAAGGATAGAGATCCCAAGCGGGGTAGAACTGGGATATAACTTGGAGGAGGACAAGAAGAAATTCATTGTTACAGAGCAGGGGATAGTGGTTGTCCCACAAGGTGCCAAATTTTAAGTCAAAGTTCAAATCTCAAGCCTCAAAGGTTAGTTCTGGTTGGAATAGATTCGGGCGGCACATTTACAGATTTTGTGGCATGGGATGGGTCTGAATTTAAAGTTCATAAGGTTCTTTCCACACCTCGTGATCCATCCATAGCAATACTGAAAGGATTAGAGGAGATGAAGTTTGATGGAAAGGCGGATATTGTTCATGGATCTACAATAGCAACAAATACTATTTTGGAGAGAAAAGGGGCAAGGGTTGCACTTGTGATAACAGAGCAGTTCAAAGATGTTTTGGAGATCGGAAGGCAGAATAGGGGAAGCCTTTATAATCTAGGGTGGGAAAAACCAGAGCAGTTAATATCGTTCAAATTACCCGTGAGAGAGCGCCTCGACAGCAAAGGGAGGGTACTTGAACCTCTGGATGTCAAGGCATTGCAAAGATTAAAAAAAAGACTTGCTAGGGCAGAATCTATAGCTATCTGCTTCCTCCATTCATATAGAAACAATATTCACGAGCGAAAAGCAGAAAGGATACTGGAATTATTGAGACTACCCATCTCTTGTTCCAGCGATGTCTGTCCCGAATACCGTGAGTATGAGCGCTTTTCAACTACGGTAATTAATGCATACGTATCGCCAGTAATGGGAAAATATCTCAAAAAACTCAAGGGATTATCTGGTGGTAGTTTGCGAATTGTTTCATCAGCGGGCGGAAGCCTTTCTATAGATAAGGTCTCTGAACGTGCAGTGGAGACTGTTCTCTCTGGCCCGTGTGCCGGGGCTGTTGCTGCGCGTGAGCTAATACTTCATATGGGACTTGATAAGGCCATATCGTTTGACATGGGCGGCACAAGCACGGATGTATGTCTTGTTCAAAGAGAGTTCCGGCTTACAAAGGAGGCCAAGTTTGCCGGATTTCCAGTAAGGGTACCAATGATCGATATAAATTCAATCGGGGCAGGAGGCGGTTCTATATGCTGGATTGATGACGGTGGTGCGCTGCGCGTTGGACCGCAATCGGCAGGTTCGTCTCCCGGGCCAGCTTGTTATTCACTTGGTGGAACGCTCCCTACAATCACAGATGTGAATTTAATCCTAGCAGACACTCCGTAAATTTTTGACGGTCGGCCGCCCTCCACTATAATCTGAGAATAAGCATTGGAGATGGAGGGGGTATGATAGACTCAGTATTGCT
>SBBU01000367.1 GCA_005239585.1 Planctomycetaceae bacterium | reverse complement strand
GTCAGGGCAAAGGCAGCTTATGCATTAGGAGAGCTACGAACAAGCCAGATTCAGAACCTTATAGATCTCCTTAAAGATCCAGAAGAGGAGGTAAGAAACTCCGCCCTAAATGCATTACAATGTATCCATCCACGAAAACATGCAAGAGAGATTCTAAAGCTACTAAAGAGTGAAGATGTAAAAACTCGGCTGGTTGCACTCCAAGTCTTCGACTCGATTGCTGATACGAAATATCTTCCTGACATAGCAAAACTACTTACTGACTCGAATACAAAAGTGAAGACAAGGGCGATCGAAATACTAGCAGAACTAAAGGCAAAGGAATACACAAAAGAGATCTCACAATTTCTGACTAGTGCCGATCCCTTGATCAGAAAATCTGCTTTATCTGCCTTGGGGTTACTGGATGCCAAAATCCATACAGAAGCCATTTCAACACTGTTAAAGGATAATGACCCCACAGTAAGAGCTGCTGCTGTATCTCAGTTAGCAGTCTTTGGCGCAAAAAATCTAGGGAAGCAGATTGCAATCCTCTTGGGAGATAACGATATCGCGGTCAAGGAACAGGTAATAATGGCAATTGGAAGATTAGGACTAGGAGAATTAAAGGGTAAGGTCGCAGCCCTTATTGAAGATGTCAATCCTGAGATAAGAATCAGTTCACTGCAGGCGCTGGGAGACCTAGATGCAAAAGAATATGTGGACAAGATAGCCTCGCATCTGAACGACTCGGAATATTCTGTACGAGAGGAGGCGGCTGCAACACTAGTTAAATTAGGCAGCACAGGAAAAATAAAGTACATAGATGAGTTGCTTAGAGATAAAGACGAGTTCAAGAAAAGCCTGGCAATCAGATTATTAGGCCAGCTTAAGGTAAAAGCCAAGGCCCCAGAAATAGTCAAATACATAAAAGACGAGTCACACTATGTAAAGACAACTGCTGCAAAGGCATTGGCAATGCTTGATGCAAGGCAATATGTGGATGAAATCGCCCTTTTTCTCAAGGATGATAAGACATTATGGAACTCGGCTATTGAAGCGCTTTCTGATCTAGGCGCTCTTCAATATGGAGGATATTTTGCAGCATTTCTTAAAGACAATGAAGCATATTCCTCTATTAGAACTAATGCATTAAACGCCCTCGAGAAACTAGGATGTAAAGAATATGCAGGCGATATTGCCAATCTACTCAATGATGATCTGAGATCATTCGCAGCATTAACGCTGGCGCGAATAGGCGCTGACGAATATACAAAACAGATCGCTGATCTTCTCAAGGATGAAGAGATTTATGTCCAAAGGGCAGCAATCGAAGCCCTAGCTATTCTGAAGGCAAGAGAATATATCCCTCATATAGCAGCCTTTCTAAACGATGAGCCGACATTAGTAACCCCAGCTATCGATGCATTAAGCAATTTAGGATCAAATGAATATACGAGCAACATCTCTAAACTTCTTGAACATGATGATCCTTATGTAAGAAAGAGTGCACTCAAGGCGCTGCATAAACTAAATGCCAAAGAGCATGCTGAAAAGATAGCAGACTTGGTTACAGACCTTGTAAAGACTTGGGATGTTGTTGATATCGGTAAATCGGAGTTCTTATACAAGTGGGAAGAAAGAGGTGAGACAATAGGTTCGCTTGCCGCAAAAATCTTGGCCGAGTGGGGATTCGACCCATACAAACTAAAATCAAAGAAATAAGCTGTCAAATCCTGCAAAGAGCTATCTGATCAAAACATCTCTCAGCCGCTCTCTGGCACGCATGAGGAGTGGGGATACAGAATTTTCAGAGATCTGAAGGTCCTTTGCAATCTCCTTAAATGACCAATTGTCGAAATAATAGAGTCTTAAAAGCTTGCCGTCTCGCTCAGGAAGAGAGGCCATCACTGTCCTGAGCGATTCATTGTTAGTAACCGGGGCAGGCACCTCTTCTTTCAACTCCCGAGTAGGTAAATTCTTCTTTCTCAGGTGCATAAGAGTTTGATTCCTTGCAACCGCAATAAGCCAAGTAGACAGCCTAGAATGAAAGCTGAAACTTTTAAGCACTTTGAAATCGTCTGCAACCAGTTGCGCCATTACGTTCTGAGCTATATCCTCTGCCAGATGCCTGTCCTCTTGGCCTGTAGAGTGCTTCAGCGTATAAAGACACGCAGTGTAGATTCGCGGGCCATAATCATCCACAAACGTCCTCCATGCAGACCCCTTTCTCCTTATGAGCTCTGAAACCAACCTCTTCTCTTCCACTATAGATATAGACGAACCAGACTGGTAAAAAGTTTCAATCAGCCTGCATATAAATCCAGGCAAATTGATCTTACTCTATAGAGTTCTTTAGGAATAAATGGAGCGAACTTGCGCTTGATGTTAGTAGCACTATGTTTCGGTGGGTTCAGTTCAAATCAAGACAAAAGTGATTTTAATTGTAGGAGAATAATATGAGGTCTGTAGAGAAACCTATGATATCAGCATTTTGCACCGGTCTGTTATGCCTAATCGCCGCTGGATCTCCATACGTTACAGAACAGGACAAAGACCCTAAACAGCTATTTCAGGGTGAGTTGACTGCAGAAAAGATAACAAAGATGTTAGGACTGGGGGGAGGATATTTTGCCAGTTACAGCACTGATATATCCCTTGTGAAATCCTATGCCGCCTCCAAGAAAAAAACGCTCAAGCAGTTTTTATCAGATGAAACCAAGAGCAAGGAAGAAAAAGCCCTCTGCGATAGGATTGAAAAGATCAGAAAAGAACTGGTGAATTTCAATCTGAAAAAAATATACGCCAATCATGAAGATTACGACATTGCCTACCGACTTTTGGCATTGGTAACTCTATACCAGGAGATATCAGATGAAGAGATGAAGGATCAAATTCGAAAGATGATCGACAAGCTTGAAAAACGCGTGAAGGAAGGCGAGGGGGGCGGATGGGGATATCATCACATGACCTGCGGCTTTCGCACTGCTCATACACTGATTCCACTGCTCCAGGCAAAGCAGGCTGGAATCGATGTCCCTATCCATCTGATAGAAGAACCTATCAAGTTTCTTAAAGCCAATCGCAAACCTAATGGTATACACAAGGATTATGGCGGATACTTCCGGGGCTCTACCGGACACAATTGCGTGAATGAACTTGCATTATATCTAGCAGGTTCAAGCGACCAGAAGAGACTCCAATGGGTAGTGAGCCACTTTTTCCGCTGGGGAGACATATTAGACGAAAATCGCGATAGGAGAGGAGGACACGGAAAAGAAACAGTCGCACCATATTACTTTTCGTTCGCATACTTTTGGGCATCGCAAGCCCTGCACTTTATAGACAAGGACGCACGCATAAATGTCAAAAAAGGTGATCCCACCAATCTTGTACTTGATAAGAATGGCAACAGCACAGATGAAAAGGCCAATGAGGAAAATAAAGAAGAGGAACTCAAGAGCCCTGCCGAGTGTTTAAAGATACTTAAGGAGAAGATGCTGGCCCTTTTAGCAGATAAAGCCGGACCACTGGGTGCGCCTAATTTTCCGAATGTCTACCCCAGCACTGCTATTACGATACTGACAGGCCAAAACCTGGTGAATGTTAATCCACCTGACAAGAAGAAAAATGAGTCAAATACAGATGAAAAAAAATAAACATCCAATGAGGAATGATGACTAGTGCTCGCTTTCAGAAATTCGTTGGGAAAATTGTGCAGCAATTTCCCCAACGAATGCCCCTTTACAGGGCGTTCGTGTGGATATTACACCTTGACGAAAAGTTTACCAAAATCAACGAAAATCTATGGTATAATCCCTGCAATAGTAACATTTTCCACACGAACTTATGAAAGCGAGCACTAGAACTCCTGGTCTTTTAATACTCTTTGCTCTTATCCCGGCCAATTGGGAGAGCCATAAGCTTTGCAAAGAGAGCAGCATTATTATTCAAGAGACCAAACAAGACGGAGATCTTCAACTTGGTAAGCAGGTAAAGAATGCAACAGAGAAAGGGATCGCTTACCTCCTCAAAAATCAAAATAAAAATGGTTCCTGGTCGAAGGGGAAACAGGGTGATTCAGCGGCAGTAACTAGCCTAGCCTGTCTTGCGCTGATCGCTTGGCCTGATATCGAAAAGGAGAGATCAAGTAAAGCACTTGACGAAGGTACAAAATTTGTCATTAATGCGCTTACCAGGGGGGCACCTGATGACAAAAATCTTTCCAAGGTCGCAGCCTTTTATTGGGATTCTTCCTATGCGATTGTCTTCCTAAGCAAGGCCTATCAAAAAAGCAAAAATGCCCAGATCGAGGAAGCAATCAAAAAAGGCCTGCAATTTTTTCAAGAGAAACAGTTGCAAAATGGGGGATGGGCCTACAATCCCAAAAAAGGTTTGACATATACTTTTGTCACAGCAATAGTAATCGATGCCTTGCTTGAGGTTAAAAAGTGCGGGATGGCAGTTGATGAAGAGATGTTCAAGAAAGGCGTCCTCGCGCTCAAGTCAGAGCGCAAGTCAAATGGGACATTCCCATACAAAGGTGGACATCATGCCAATGAAGAGATCATTGAGCGCAAGATAAGCAATTACAAGGATTATAAACTCGATTCAGAAGGGATTGGAGATTCGGCCGGAAGGACAATTCTTGGGGAACTGATCTTGCATCTGGTTAAAGAAATCTCACAGGAGGATCTCCAAAAGGCATGCGAGCTCTTCCTGAAACATCGTGATAGACTCGAAGAGGTCCTCAAAAAAACCAAGCCAGGGGAGGATCCTGATAACCCCGGGAAAGGAAAACTGCCCCATCTTCCTCCTTATGGCGCCGCAACATACTATTACTTTTTTGGACATTATTATGCAGGCAAGGCAATCTCAAATCTGTCAGGCGAACCTAAAAAGCTGATGATGTCAAAATTGCACGAGGTTATATTAAGAGATCAGGATAAAGAAGGTTTCTGGGTAGACAGTGAAAAATCTGCGGGGAAGAACTGTGGGACCGCCATGGCGCTCTTGATCCTAAAGGAGACGGCAAAATGAAGATTGTACCTATAAACCTTGCCGCTCTAATTTTCGTGATAGTACTCACAGGCGCACAAGAAAAGAAAACACTTGAATCAGGTTCAATTCAACACAGTGAATCATGTCCACAAGAGTGCAAGACTTGCGATCAGACCATCGACAAGGCCCTGAAATACATAGTCTCTCAACAAAAAGAGGATGGAAGCTGGAGCGTTACCTACACCAGCAAGACGTTCAAGAAAGACGTGACTATGGACTATACATCGATCAATGCCCTGGCTCTTTATGCCAGTTCTCCAGATAAAGAGAGCCCCTATCAAAAGCAGATAGCCAAGGCGGTAAAGGCAGTAAGCGAGAGTGTGCCAAATAACATTGAGAGAATAAGAAAAAATGACAAGGAGTTCTACCTCCCGTTTTTTAGGTGCACGTTATTTTATGATGCCATCTTCCTTGCACATGTTTATTCCAATAACAAATCGGATGAACTAAAGAAGTTATTAGTAACAATACGCGACCTTTAGACCGAGGAACAGGATAAATACGGCGGATGGGGCTATAGCGGGCCGAAGCGCAATCAATATCTGGGCATGACTTTTGTAACCACAGGTGTTGCAATATCTCTCTTGACGTTTAAACACCTGGGGATTGAAGTCGAAGAGAAGGTTTTTCAAAAAATTAGGGGGTTTTATACGCATGACAAACTGAGACAACAAGATAATAGCTTTGCGTATACTCTTGACGGTATTATTCAAGGTGTTTTTCAACAAGTTAACAAGGCCTCTGCGGGCCGAACTGTTGCTGCCTTGTGGCCAATGTGGCTCCTGGGACTGGGTAGCAGCGAGACATGGAAAAAAGCCAAGACATTTTCACTGGAACATGTGAACAATGTTGACTTGTCACAACATGGGCCGTCATTTCACGTACTCTGGGCAGGCCTTGCATGTTTTTATAACGAGGATAAGGCGCTATGGAAAAAGTATCAAGATCATTTTCGCAATGCTATTTCGGCCGCGCAGAAAGAAGATGGCAGTATCCTGATAAAACCGCGCGAAAAATCGGTCCACCCAGTCGATGAGGTTAATGGTAAAGGACCTATTTTTACGACCCCTCAATATGCAACAATACTGCTATTACACAAAGGGCATCTGTTGTTTGACAAGTTAAAACCCCTTTCGATTATAGGAGATAAAAAATGAAACCGAAAAGTTAGGAGGAAATTGGCCAGCGATCTCCCTCTTTTCTCTGCTGCTTTGCATTGCAGGCAATCCACAAGAAAATAAGACACAACATAGCAACACGTGTCCAAAATCATGCAGCCCATGCGAACAGATTCTCCTCAAGTCGTTTGGTTTTTTAACTAAACATCTGCAGCCTTTGGGGGAATTTGATATATATAGAAGCGCGATAAATGGCCTTGCCTTAATCGCCAGCGGTTCTACTACCAAAGAGGGCCCCTATAAAAAAGATCTTGAGCGCGCCAAGGGATTTCTTATTAAACAGATCAACAAGGCATTTGAATTGGCTGCTAAAGAGCCCGATCATGGCCTAGTCGCATATTACCCGTTCGAATTTTCCATGTCAGCTATTTTTCTTGCGCATCTTTACCAGGCATCCAGGTCAGATGATTTGAAAGATATACTCGAAAAACTACGAGATTGTTTTATCAGGTTACAGTGCAAAGATGGCGGCTGGTCCTACTGGAACAAAAAGACAACAATGACCTATATGACTACCCCGGTTCTAATGGCTCTTTTTATCCTGGATCACGCAGGGATCAAAGTAGACGAAAAGGTTTTTGAACTAGCCCGCAAACACTATGCTGAAATCTTGCAACGGCGACAAGATGGTATGTTTTATTACTTTGCCAAGCCGGAAAAGACTTTTGACAAGTCAGATAATCACTCTGGTTTGGGACGGACCATGGGGGCTTTATTGCCCATGTATCTTTTGGGGCTGACGAAGACTGAAATATTTACCAAGACAAAGACATATTGTGAAAAGCATCTTGAGGATCTGGATCGTTCTTCAAACGGCCCGAGTTTCCACCTGTTTTGGGGCGGCTTGTCCCTCTTTTATACAGATGAAAATGGCTGGAAAAACTATTGGAATAACTTTGGAGGCAAAATTACAAATTCACAGGATAAACATGGGGGGATATTAATCAAGCACAGAGATAATGCATACAAGCCAATAGATGGCAGGCCGGGCATAAACAGCTATGCTGGTACGGACTATACTACCGGACATTACGCAATTATTTTACAACTCGTCAAAGGTCACCTGCTTTTTGATAAATTAAAACCACTGGCGCTGGAAGATAAAAAAGATTGACTGGGCGACTCTGATTTTCCCTCTTCAAGCGACTTGGTATTTGCCCTCATAAGCAAGCCCCGATATTTTTGCGTGAATATTTTGCGTCAGACCTTGCGTTTCAAGTTTCGTTTTGCCCAGCTAGGCCAGCCGACCACGATCGTGCGGAAGATCTCGTGATCATCGAGCACTCCCCCTTTTGAGGTCCCGCTGAGCTTTCCATCCAGCTTCCGCATCATGCCAGCCAGCTGCTGAAGCTCTTGAATTTTCTTTCGAACAATGGCCGCCAGCTCCTCGCGTGTCTTTGCCTTTAGAGCGCCATTTCCTCCCTGTGTCTCGATTATGAATCCACCTCCTAAAAATTTGGTTGCCGCCTTGATGAATGCTGACACTACCTGCCTAGGCAGCTTGTCACCGTGCGTTGCGATATCGTTCAGCTCATTTGTCATTGCCTTTAGTCTCTTCGTCATCGATTGGATTGTTCGCTGCCCCGGCTTTTTCCCCTGCATGGCATCAAGTGCCCTGTCCAGCGCCCTCCAGCTCATATCCCGGACCTTTTTCTTTTCCCCCGTACCCGGGTCCTTCAACAACGTGTCAGGGGTCAGAACACTCAGAAATTCCTCAACTCAAAAAAGGGCAAGAGGTCGGGAATAAGGGTTTCATAAAATGCAGATTTGAGGGGTACCTTTTCTCTTTAGAATCGAGTTTT
>SBBU01000340.1 GCA_005239585.1 Planctomycetaceae bacterium | reverse complement strand
TATAATCTCATTATGCCGAGGAACTTTCCCCAGGAATTTACAAAATACGGCATTAGCCAGGTTTCTTTAGATATTTAACAAGTGTTAGTTGATTCCCATTCTTACTGTACGTAATTTCATCAGCACATCTTAACATGAGCATAATGCCTAGGCCGCCCATTCGGCCCTGAGCACGACGCAGTCGGGCAGTTGAAACTGCATCCCGCGTCCTTCCCGTAGAGAGATAAAAATTGTAATCAAACCCTGTACCCTTGTCTCTTACCATTATGGTAACCTTGGTACTATCCAAAATATATTGAATTTCTATTGGAAGCGTCTTTTTGTATGTATTTCCGTGTTGGGCAGCGTTGAGCTGAGCCTCTCTGAACGCTGTAAGCACAGCTACTTGCTTTTCCTCATCAAGACCACTTTCCTCGAGCAATTTACCAATTATTTCCGAGGAACGCTCCATGCATCGCTCATCAGTGGGCAATAACAGATTCACTGTCTGCTTTATAAATAGCTCTTCTTCTGCCGCTCTCAAGACCTCCCTTTCTGCATCTATAAGGAGCCTTCTGACCTCGAAAGGCTGTGCAAGGTTAATGTCGCCAATTATCTTTACGTCTGGCGGTGACTGTAATGACTGAGTCGTTGGAAAAAGGACAATCAATGGGATATGAGCGGTCCGCTGAACTAACTTTACTTGTTTTGTTATGTTTTCATGTTCATGCAAAGTTGCATCTATAATCAAAAGTGAAACAGAATTTACTTTGACTCGATCCATGCAGGTTTTAGCATCAGTGGCCAGTTCAACATTCCAGCCAGCCTTGCTAAAGTAATAATGAAGGGTATCCACAAAGAAATCCCGTTCAGGCATTGCAAGAAGAACTGTTGCACGCTTGGTCTTTTTAAGCTGATCTTTTATATCATCATCCGGCATAAATATGACTGAATTCACACCGGTTTTAAGCACAGGAGTGAATAACACTATTGTCGCGCCCGGCCTGATAATATTGTGCCCCTTTGAAGTCTTCTCTACATGAGGCTTTAACGTCTTCAATTCAAATGTCCCCAAGGACTCCATCACTACCTTGTCGCCTCTAATAACTGCTTCTCTACACAGCTCAGAAAATATATTTATTGAATTCTCGATAATATCGAGACGCGTTTCCATCATTCGATCAGCAGTATCTTTTACAAGATTTGCCCTATCGGCAATAGGTATCGGTTTACCGTCCGATGTGGTCGGCAAAAAAGTTCCAAAACCCGGGACCTGAACCTCCCTCGTAAGATTCAATGCTGTCTGCAATGCCTCACACATGCATTTCAACAATGATTGAACATATGAGGTATTCTTCTGTGTTCTCTGGATAATTACAGACTCGATATCAGCTTGCTGGATCATCTCAAAAGCCCCATATCAATTACTTTTTTCTGCAAGTCTTCGTACGTGATAACCTTCTTTTCAACCAAAAGCGGGATTAGCGCCTCTTTCAACAAATGGGGGGGTATTTTCTGCGCGATTGATTTTGCAGTATGAGTTTCTTTATCAACGCTCCTTACAAGCTCTTCCTTTTGAATCTCTTCATGTTCTGAAAACAAAATGTTTATAAACTTTGTTATCTGACCTCGAGAACAAAGATTTAACACAATCTTGCAATCCAAGGCAATCTGGAATTCCTGAACTGCATTGAGATCGTATGGGTCAGAAGTTGCTACGGTTAGCGTATCCTCTCTATAGCGGATCGGCAGCATGTGATATTTTTTAATCAGGTCCCTTGGAAACTTGGCTATCAACCCGCGAGGCAACTCTATATCTTCAAGATTAACAATGGGGATCTTTTCTCTCTTTGAGAAGAACCTAATGATAGTTTGTTCATCAGCAAAACCAAGCTTTGTGATAATAAGAGAGAGGCTTCCGCCTATTTCTTTTTGGACTCTTTGAGCACGATCCAGCTGATCAGCTGTTACTACCCTTCCCTTTACAAGCTGTTCACCGAGCTCTGTTGCCTCCACAAGAAATAGAATATATCAGTGCGTTTTATACTTGTCAACCACAATGCTCAGTGAATTGTTTTATTTTTTCAACTTGAACAATATAAAAGCCCCTGAGGGTATCTTTCTCTCGCAACGTGACTCTAGAAATCTATATAGTTCTGAATCTTCTGAGAGCAGATGAAAGCAATTCTCCTTTGCGCCTGTTCCTCCTATATGCGGACATTTAAGTTCATCATCTGAAACATTTTTAAAGTACTTTGTATTCTCCTTCAGGCGGCCCTTTGTGGTTAATATGGCATAATCAAGTTTATCAGGGTTTTCTTCTATGTACTTGATAATGTTTATATTTTTTCTAACAAAAGGGTCTGTATTCTCCCTCACCAAGTGTTTTTCAGTCCAGTCATAAGTAATGTAATACCTATCGCAGTAAAAGGGGGTGTAAAAGTGAAGTGTATGTGTAAGAACGAGAATCTTATCGTGTTTATCTTGCGAGACATTCCTGACAGAACGAGCCATTTCATAATAAAATTCATAACCGCCAGAGCGAGTCATCCTATTAATGATAAAGTAAGAATTTTGCGCGAGAAATAACACCAGCAGAACAGCCGCTACTGCTCGTGATCTGCTTAATAAATCCCGCCAAGTAAGTGCTGCACTAACTGCGAAAAATGGCCCCAGAAGATAAGTAAAATAATCATGGCGGCTTGCATACCAATTAAAGAAGAGCTCATGCAATCCCAGAGGCAGAAGAGATATTGCAAATAAATCTGCTTGGGTACAACCTGATTTTATCACCCTAAATAATCGAATCACGCAAAGAAGCACCATGACTAGGGAAAAATAAAGCAGTATTTCCCTCGTCTCTCCAACAATAAAATTTGGCAACATTGAAAGGCTGAACCCGGCACGTTCAGAACCCAAACTAAACAACCACCTTAAAGCAGAACCTCCTGTATCAACCAAATACAAATGCAAAATAAACAGGCCAAAAAAAAGCACATTCATAAGAATGGGAACAAAGTGAAACTTTTTTCTTATGAGATATGAATGAACTAAAAATACCAGAGCGAGATAATATCCCTGCCAGTCAAAATAACATGCGACAGCCTGAAAAACTAGGCTAAGCCATAATTTTCGCTGTAAATAAAACAGAATCGATGCCAAAATAAATACCTGCGCAACTACTATCTCTCCCTGAGAAACAGAATTATATACAAACATAGCGTTGAACGAGAAAAGAAACGTCGCTAAGAGCTGTATTGAGCCATCAACAACACCAATGCAGCGATAGAAGAGATAGATACTTATGGCAGCCGCTAATATTGCCATAATTCTTAATGCTATTTCATTATCTCCTAATAAAGCCATAAAAAGAGCCCCCAGATAGTAATGTCCGGGTGGATGGCTGGAATAATGATATTGGTTAGAATCTGGATAATTTTTCAGATTATTTCCTGAAGCATCTAATGGTATACCTCCAGTCTCATTGAGACCAAACTTTAGGAAGCTCCTTGAAAGCTTGCCGGTTTGAGTGTGGCTTGATTCATTATGCCTTAAAAAAGGCAAAGTTATATTGATGCACATCAAAAGACACGATGGGACCAGAATTAAAATGAGACGCCAAGCCATAATATAAGTATCTCTGACAATGCCCTTAATATTCTCTTCGGATCACTACCTGTGGCTACACCATGCTTGCGTTCATGATAAGGGACACTGATTTCCTTGATTCTCATTCCATAGAATTTTGCCTTGACCACTATTTCCGAGTCAAAGCCAAAACCGTCAAAAGTGATCTTGACTTTATCGAAAACCTTTCGCTTACAAAACTTGCTGCCATTTACATCCCGTAATTTCAGGCCAAAAAAGCAAAGAATCATAT
>SBBU01000183.1 GCA_005239585.1 Planctomycetaceae bacterium | reverse complement strand
GCTTCAGCCAAAAAAACATACTATTGCATTTGAATCCAATTATCGAGAGCCGCAAAAAGGCTGTCTAGTTGCCATAAAAAAAGATGATAAAGACGAAAACTCTGGTATTCAATTTAGAATTCTGCTAAAAGACCTGCCCGATCTGAATAAAAAGGTAACAGTATTTGGAAAATTGAAGGATATAACTGCCCTCGACAGATTCATTGAGAAACCAATCAAGGCACTCACAGTGGAAAAGAAACGAAGCACCGAGTACAAACCAATAGTTATAGAACCACCCACTGAACAGCCAAAGGAGCCCCCAAAGGATCAACCAAAGGAGACCCCCAAAGACCCGCCTAAAGATCAACCAAAAGATACGCCCAAGGAACAACCAAAGTAGTCTGAATTTTGCCTGATAGATCCTAAAAAAGAATTCTGCTTTTACCCGAAGAATACCTTGGTGTCCTTGATGAGTTCGTTATCTACTTTTCTTGTCCTTCCAGCTACCTCACTAAGCGGAATGTCGGTTACCTGACTGCAAAATACTACCACCAGTCTCCCAAATCTGCCCTGTCTAGCAAGGTCAACTGCACGCAATCCCATTCGTGTGGCAATAACTCGATCTAATGCCGTAGGGGATCCTCCCCGCTGAATATGACCTAAGATAGTCACCCTAGTCTCCAGCCCAGTTCTTTTTTCAATGTCTCTGGCAACAACATTCGCAGCACCACCAAGTTTTACATGACCAAATTCGTCGACCGTATCCTCATGCGAGATCGGCTTGTCCTGTCCCTTCGGCCTAGCTCCTTCAGCTACAACTACTATGCTGAATTCCTTGCCTCGATTTTTCCTTTTGACCAGCACTTCACAGATTTCATCTATGCTATAAGGTATCTCAGGCACAACTATGTAATCTGCCCCTCCAGCAATACCTGCAATCGTCGCGATCCACCCTGACTCCCTTCCCATGACTTCGATAACCATTACTCTATGATGACTCTCTGCAGTCGAATGAAGTTTATCTATGGCCTCCATAACTGTGTTGCAAGCCGTATCGAAACCAATGTTATACTCCGTTCCAGTAAGATCGTTATCAATAGTCTTTGGAATACCAATTACAGGCATACCCAAATCAAACAAATTTTTAGCGACTCCAAGAGTATCCTCACCACCTATAGCAATGAGGGCCGAAAATTCATATTTTTTAAAATTTGCTAGGCAGCGCTGAATCAGATCCTGACTCTTCACAGGGTTGGTCCTTGATGTCCCAATTATAGTTCCACCCTTGGGAAGAATTCCGCTAACTGAGAAATCTGTCAGCGGTTCAACATTGCCCTTTATTAGCCCATCCCAACCATTTTTGATTCCAATGACTGAATCTCCCCCTGCCTCTGACTTTTTGACAATTGCCCTAATTGCCGCATTGAGACCCGGGCAATCACCTCCACCAGTTAAAACCGCTATTTTCATATATGTTTATTTTACTAAATGTGCAGTAAAAATAGTATTTTTTACAAATGGGATTATTTGAAGTGAACCCCTGCAGCTGCACACCAATTTAAAGAGCATGACAGAATAGTTCTGACAAAAGATCTGCCCAAAGACGGCTTAAAGGCATGATATGTAGGAACCGTTATAGATGTTCATAAAAACGGTGAGGCGTTTGAGGTAGAGTTGATGACACAATGGTGACACTTGCAATCGCAACTGTTCAAAAATCACATGTTCGACCAATTTCAAAGCTGGATGTCATCCACAGCCGCCGCCTGGTAAAGACCTATTTTCCGGATAGTAGGTGAAAAGATATGTTTAGTAAACGCCTCCACGAAAATCGATCTTATATATGTAAATTGTCTTCTCGATAAACTCAAGGCGAAAGATAAGCCTTATTTTGCCAATACGTAATCTCATAAAACCCTGCCATTCACCTGATAGCCTTTTTATATCCATGTATTGAAAAGGAAGTATTCCCCTGTTAAGAAACTCGATAAGTGCTGTGCAGTTTTTGCGTATGTTTTCTTGTCTCTTGGTTTCAAACCTTTGAAGGGATTTAAGTGCCTTTTCTCTAAAAGCTATTTGCCAAGCCAATCTGAACCATTGACAAAATCGTCTTTAGCATATTTTTTTGGGGAACCATATAGCTTTTCTATCTCTTTCATCTCCTTTTTAGAAATTCTAGGAGTGAGTAAGATATACAGTTTAATCATTTCATCTCTTATGGCTTCTTTTACAGTATCTCTTATTAGTAACTTAAGCCTCTCATTTGTCATACTATACATTTTAAGATAGATTTCTAGAAAATCAATGCTCAAAAGTTGGCCACAATTTTCAGCAATCCTGCATGTTTTTCGGATAGTAACGTAGAAGGAAATATGGTATTTTGTATCTACTTTTGGGTAATAATTGATGTTGTAGTGAAACCCCGTTCATTTTATAATGAATATCCTCATGGGTAGTGACATCGCGGGTATAATGTTGATTTGCTTACATGTACACCTATAATTTAGTTTAGAATATGAAGAATGGTAAGCCAGTCAGAACGATTGAAATCAGTGGTCCTATGGTGCTCATTCCTTTGGAAGATTATGAGGAACTTTTAGTAGAAGCCGGTTATAAAAAGACACCTGTCCTTGATTTACATATAAAAGAGGCACGTAAGCAATTTAAGCAAGGAAAAGCCATACCATGGGAAAAAATATGTCGTGAGTTTGAGTGAATACAGCATCCTCACAAGTTCCCATGTACGAAAAGATCTAAAGAAAATTGAGCGTAGCAGTAAAAAATCTTTGCAGCAAATCCTCCAGATCATTAATTCCCTACCTAATGATCCATTGCAAGGTAAACCTCTCAAGGGGAGTAAACAAGGTTGTTATTCGTTGAGACAAGGTGACTATCGGATAATTTATGAAATATACCACGATCGTAAAATTATACACATAATCAGAGTTGGACACAGAAAAGATGTTTACAGGTAGGTCGTCAGAATTTTCACCGATTTTTCGGATAGTAAAGTAGAGGATTATTTCTAAGATAAAATTTCTTTTTACCAAGGAGAGTGAAATGAAACAAATCCTGTTAGTAATTACTTGCATACTTTCTGGGTCGAAAAATGATGTCCAGGAAAAGGAGATCATAATTTACACAGATGGCCAGAAACCCATGGCAATCTTTGGGACATACTATAAACCAGAGAAGTTCGGTAAGGAAGAAGATCAGAAGGTCCCTGGAGTTATTCTGCTCCACATGCTGAATGGCTCACGAAAGGACTGGGAACCATTTGCTCAAAAGTTGTCAAAGGCAAGTCACCCTGTCGGCGAAATGTTTGGGAGCAAGGGTTATGCTGTATTAGCTATTGACTTTAGAGGCCATGGTGACAGCATATGGCCTAAAGGAGAGGAAAAGAAAAAGGATCCAAAGGCCAAGGTTAGCTTGCAAAGTTTTGCCCCGGTTGATTTTCAGGACATGATTCTCGATGTCAAAGCAGCAGTAAAGTTCCTAAGAGAGCAAAAGGAAGTTGACAGGGCACGGATTGCTATAATTGGTGCTAGTATTGGTGCAAACGTTGCACTGAGTTATGTAGCCAGAGACGAGGAGATAGACTCTCTTGTACTTTTATCACCGGGGGTTGATTTCAAAGGTATAAGTACGCTTGAGGCAATTGAAAAGCTACGACTTGATTTTCCAATACTTTTTATTGCAAGCGAGGATGATGAATATTCCACCAAAGCAGTAAAGAAACTACATGAACTTGCCTCCGGAGATAAAAAATTACATCTATACAAAAAGGCTGGACATGGCACCAAAATGTTTGGTAAGGAAGATCCTGAACAAAGCAAATTAGTACTAGAATGGCTAAATGAATATGTAGGAAGTGCTGTCCTACGTTTACGTATACGCCGACCTGGATCTCCCGAGTTCATAAAAGTAGGAAAAATTGAATGCGACGGAAAACATGTGGGAACAACTGATAAAGGTACTTGCTCAAGATGTAAAGGTGAAACCTCCTCTGGTTCTATGCAAGTCTGTTTGTCTTGTGCCCAGAAGAATCAATATTTTGACGAATGCCCTTTTTGTCTTAAGATAACACGGTGGAAAAAGACAAGATAAGTGCTAAAAGAAATCTTTACTGGTTCGAAACCTTACACATGG
>SBBU01000342.1 GCA_005239585.1 Planctomycetaceae bacterium | reverse complement strand
CAGTCTGTGGATCGAGATCTCAATGCGGCTCAATCGGCCAAGTACCTGTAAGATTAGCGGAAGAACTTGGATTTAACCTGCTATACGAACCCTCTAATATCGCAGCAGGTTCAGTCGTCAAAGTGCATGATAATTGTCCATCTCCATCTCTCCCATCTGGTGTCGCAATAATGCAGGCTTTTAGAAAAAATATTAAAATAGTACAGGCAGGTGAGCTCCTATCTGATCTTACCCCTGCAGTAGAAACAAAGGCTAGTTATCTTGCTTAATAAAGAAAGAAAAGATATTGCAGTCTTTGTTAGTGATGAACAAGCCTCCAAAAGACTTGTTGCCAGGGCAAGAGAAATCGCAAATGACATCGGCTGCTATCTTTATGCAGTTGCATCAAAGAAAGTTTCATATAACAATTGCGACAAAGTAGTAATTGCATCAAGTGCAGAAGAAGAGTGGAATCTATTATTATCAAATCCAATCCGAGTTTGCCTGTTTGATTTGAGTCAAGCCGAGAATGCAACAAGACTGGCACACCACTTTGATTCAGGTTTGCTTGCCCCTGTTTTCGACTTGCATTTTGACAGCTCTGCGGCCAAGTTCGTCTATAAAGTCAAGTCGTTCTCGGGAAGACTTGTTAGGGAGGTTGTGTTTACAAGAACGCCAGAGTTTGCGGTTGTTGACACCTCATTGCTATCTGAGCCTGCAGATTTAACCTCCGGTTGGGCAGAGCTAATGCAGCCGGGCTCTTGAAGAATTTCCTTGGCAAGCTGTCGATAATCCTTGGCGCCATTCGAATCAGATGCATAATCCAAGACAGATTTACCATGAGACGGGGCCTCGGCAAGCTTTACGTTTACTCTAATCTTAGTGTCAAAAACCTTTCCCTTGAAGAACTCCTCAAGCTGTTTCAGCGTTTCACGCAGTAGTAGTTTTCGGTTGTCATACATTGTGATAACAACACCCGAGAGATTAAGCCCAGGGTTCAAGCGTTTTTTAACCAAATCAATCGTATTAATAAGCAATGACAGGCCATGAAGCGCAAAAAACTCACATTGTATAGGGATGAAAACTTCGTTTGCATAGCAAAGACCATTCACACTTACTATTCCTAGAGTAGGAGGACAATCCATCATCACAAAATCATAAGAGCTAAGACTGGCAAGTCTATCCTTCAAAATCGTCTCTCTCCCTATCTCGTTTGCCAGCTCCATTTCAATCCCGGCAAGGCTTATGTTGCATGGAATCATGTCAAGCGACGGAAGTATGTTGTAAATCGCTTTTTCAAGAGGCGCCTTACCAGACATCAATGTATAGACTGTATATTTCAATCCAGATGGTCTTAATCCAAGACTAATTGTTGCATTTGCCTGTGGGTCAAGATCAATAAGAAGCACCCTAGCCCCTTTTTTTGACAGCGCACGCGCAAGGTTAACTGTCGTAGTCGTCTTACCCACCCCGCCTTTTTGGTTGACTAGGGCAATCTTTCGCATTCTATAATTCAATCGACATCTCTTTTCCAAAGGTTAAACGTAAATATCTTATTAGGAATTGAAGGATACGGATTAGAACACGAGTCCATAATTGTGAAATTCACCTTGAGTTCTGTATTAACACCCGTTTCCCGCTAGTATAGTTGGTATGGAAATCCACTAAGTGTGATTTTGAGTCACTGGCTGACAAACTCTTCGATTACTGATTTTACTTCAATAGGTGTTTCTGTAAATTCGACGCCAATCTTCTCATCCAAGTCTGCTTGCTTATAGACATGACGGACAATTCCTTGTACTTCCACAACCTTGCTATTTGGAAATTCAATCATAAAAGTAAGAACCAGTGGTGGATCACCTTCGGTAAATTTTGCAAGTGGGCATTGACGATGGCTTTCTCCTGCCGCTGGTGAATCACAGCGTTTGTGTTCAAACGAAAATCCAGATGCAGAGATATCAATCATTCTTGTCCTGAATTCAACCTCAAATATTGCCCCTTTTCTCCACCCCCAGGTTACAGATAATGGGTAGATTTTTCTTATGGTTCTGCGTCTCTCAGGCACAAAGCTATCCATTAACTCGCCTATGAATATATGCTCTATCTTCGCCCTGAGTGTTTCCCTCGTAAACGGCTTGCTTATATAATCATCAGCGCCCATTTCGATTGATTTTGCTATTGCCTCTTTGTCTTGTTTCACAGTAAGCATAATAATTTGAAGGTCCTCAGTATCAGGATTGGACTTTAACTCCTTGCACACCTCATATCCATCCTTATCTGGCATCACTATGTCAAGAAGGATAAGATTTGGCATGTATTTTTTTGCTATCTCTATAGCATCGCTGCCGTTCTCAGCCTCGATAAACGCATATCTATCCTCCTGAAGAAATATTTTTATGGCATTCCTTATATTTTTATCATCGTCAGCAAGAAGTATTAAAGGTCTCATCTGTTTAGCAGTTTCTTGCGAACTTCGCGCGCCTTGGCGCGAAGTTCAGTGTTTTTATTCTCTGAGCTTTCCAAGGTATCCAACAACATATCTAACAAAGGATTGTGCCCCTGATTTCCCATGCCTTCAAGAGCGGCTATTCTTACATTAGTGCTTGGATCCGACATTATTACATCATAAAGTTTAGTGAACACCTTTTCTGTTTTTGTCAGTCCAATTACTTTAGCTGCATGCTCTCTTATCTTATCATCAGAATCACCTGCTATCCTTAGGTCTTTATCACTAAGAAGAGAGGCAAGGACATCAAATACTTTTTTGTCTCGTTCTTCCCCTCCTACTCTGCTTTCCAAAAGATCCATGGCAAACAATCTTACCTCATTGATAAATGTATTTTTAGTGAAAGCAAGAAGCTGATCGATCTCTTTCTCATTCATAGGACATCTTTTTAGGTGGTCTTGAGATTTTGTCCTGAGATTTTGATTCTTTGCATCAGAGATTTCCTTCAGCAAAAGCTCCACAATCTCGCCTCGTTCAGCAGATTCTACTTTATGAAACATAGCCCATTCAGCTAATGAACCACCAATCGTTGCCTTCAATTCACTGTCAGCTTCTAAAACAAGTCTCTCCTTTAATGATTTTCTCACATCATCGTATTTCATTCCAAATACGAGTGAGGAAGCTGCGGCCTTTCTGACCTCAACGTCATCATCCTTTAGAAAATTTAACAACAAATCTTTGAGGACATCCAGATTTTTAGGGTATTTGATCACAACATAGACTCCCTGAGGAGTTTTAACCACATTCTGATCGCTCTTGCTATAAAAGACCTCATGAACACTAGGTTGCTTTTGCTGGCCAAGAGCCAGGATTAAAGTGGTTATCTCTTTTTTATCTGTTGCCTTGGTAAGCAACGAAAGCAAAATCTCTTCAGCCTTTTTGTTTTCAAATGTCCCGAGAACAAAAGCCAGTATATCTCTAACAGTTACAGGTTCTTTTTCATCCTGAATCAACTGACAAAGGTAATCAAAAAATCCAGTATTCTCTTGTGCGATTCGCTTTAAATTTCGAGCACAATCGGTAATTGTGTGGATAGCCACATCTGATTTCCTAAGCAGACTGATGAATTCTTTCGGGTCTTTTTCTGGTTTATCCTTTTGGCCTATGACATGTGGTCCCTGCCCTTCCTTTTGCTTGGTTAGGATATAGACTACTGCTCCTGCCGCAACTAATGCTACAATGCCAATAATGACATATTTTTTCTTCACTGGAACAGATTATAGGAAAGTGTAGAATCTTTTCAATGGCAAACGTAATGAAAAAGTTGAACGGGAAAAGAGTTCTAATCACAGCGCCATCTTTTGATAATGCTCTAAAACGCGGGCTTGTAAACCTAGGGGCTGTTGTTATATGGGCCCCTGCTATATCAATTAAGGAAATCAATTTTGATTT
This sequence comes from Planctomycetaceae bacterium, assembly GCA_005239585.1. Next base: position 3,738 of record SBBU01000342.1, on the reverse strand, counting down.
CAACGAAAATCTCCGTTGGGACTATCTAGTATTCTCGAGCAAAAACGGCGTTAAGATATTCATGGACAGGTGCAAGAAAGAAGGTGTCAAAATAAACAAATGGGGGGCTAGGACATGCGCAATAGGCAAAAAAACTGCTGAAGAATTGAAAAGATACAATATAGTACCTGACTTGGTACCTGAGGAATATAGTTCTAAAAAATTAGCAGCAAGCCTTTATGGCATTCTCAGAAAAGGGACTAGAATTCTCTATCCGGGGGGCAATATAAGGAATAAAAACATCAGGCATATAGCCAGTAAAAAAGGGGTCTATCTAAAAGAAATTAATGTTTATAAGGTTGTTCCAATGTCAATCAATCGAAAATTCAATGATGCCGACATTGTTATCTTCACAAGCGCAATGCAAGTTAAAGTTGCAAATAAATACATAAATCTAAGAGATAAAATCCTAGTTAGTATAGGACCAGAAACAACCAACGCCATAACTGGATTCGGGCTCAGACCACATATAATCGCAGAAGAACACACGTATGAAGGAGTTCTTAGGGCAGTTTCAGCTTATTTTAGATCCAGGAGGAAGGTCACCATCAATCGTCAAGAGGGATAGACTAGTAGGCCCTGTCGCGGCCAAGGCCATTCCCTGACTCTCAATACCACGAAGGGTTACAGACTGGAGATTACAAAGCACCACTATATTCTTCCCCACAATCGTTGTGGGGTCATAATACTGTTTTATTCCAGCTACGATTTGCCTAGTCTCTCCGCCTATATCGACCTTTAGCACTATTAATCTATCTGCATTGGGATGTGTCGATGCCTCCACTATCTTACCTACACGTATATCCATTTTTTTAAATTCATCTATAGTAATCATCTTTTACTCCTTATATTCAATTAAAAGCCAGTGAAATTGCAGTGTAGTATATCTTGTGACAAATTTCAACGATATTAGAATTATCATGCAAAACACTAATTTGCAACGGCAGGCTCTTTAATTTACAATGTAGGAAAGCTTTTTGGAGGCAGCCATGAAAAGAGAGACTCTACAGCAGATTCAAGAACTTCAGGGAAAACTTTATGCAATAAAGGAGTCTCTTTGACCTGCCTACCAAGGAAAAACGACTAGGAGAGTTAGAGGTTTCCATATCAAATTCGCAAATCTGGCAGGACAAATCTTCTGCCAAGAATTTGATGCAAGAGTTTGCCTCTCTTAAAAATCTAATAGAGAGATACTCCAAAATCCATATAAGGCTGGAAGAAGCCCGTTCACTCCTTGATGTATGCAAAGAAGGCAAGGATGACCAGCTAATACTGGAAATAAACTCCAGTTTAAATGCCCTTTCCTCAGATTTAAACACCCTCGATCTTGAGACTCTATTTACATCACAACACGATAACCAAAATGTCTTCTTAACAGTGCATGCAGGGGCTGGCGGGACAGATGCCTGCGATTGGGCTTCCATGCTCCTTCGAATGTACAGCAAATGGCTTGAGAGAAATAAATACAAATTTTCTATTGTTGATCATGTCGCTGATGAAGAGGCCGGGATCAAGAACGCAACCCTCTATATCGAGGGTAATAATACATTCGGATACCTAAAATCAGAAATAGGCATCCATAGGTTAGTAAGGATTTCACCATTCAATGTTAACCGTAAGCGCCATACTTCGTTTGCTTCAGTAGACGTCGTACCAGAGGCGGAAGATGTTGAAGTAGAGCTTAAAGAATCGGATCTATCCATCGACACATTTAAAGCTGGAGGACCCGGAGGTCAGCACGTTAATAAAACAGAGTCTGCTATTAGAATAACACACGTTCCTACAGGCATTATAGTTGCCTGTCAAAGTGAAAGATCCCAGCACATTAACCGCCGAACAGCAATCAAAATTCTAACATCAAAATTGAGCAGATACTATGAGGCTGAAAAGAAAAAAGAGCTAAAAGCAATCTTTGGAGAAAAAGGAGAGATTAGCTTTGGGAGTCAGATACGCTCTTATGTCCTTGACCCTTACAATCTTGTGAAAGATCATCGCCTAGGCCACGAGACTGGAAATGTGCAGGCAGTTCTAGATGGCGATATAGACGAGTTTATCCGAAAATACCTGCGCTGGCCTAAACGAACACTCTAACTTGCCTGCTTTAGATTCGTTTTGAAACAAGCCGTTTTCAGAGATTTACCCTGCTTTTGCCACCTGCCCGCTGAAACGGTAGTGCAAGCAGGCGCCTCGAGGAAAAAAACCCCACCACCTGCTGTGGAGGCCCTACTTTTTGTTCTTGAAGACAAGCCAGTACGGATAGACATAAACCCAGTATCCTGCCGGATTATCTTTTACGCCAGCCCAGCTTCCTCCACCCCACCATCCGTAATCGTTGAATTCGCCATAGCCGCTTTTATCCTCTGGGACTTTGAGCACATAGAACAAATCAGAGTATTTCCCATTCGCAGTCCCCTTGTCAACGATATCTTTTGCAATATCCTTGACAGATATCACTCTAACTGAAGTTCCTGTATCTGCTGTACCCTTGTCGGCAAGTGTAATGCTGCATGTAGATTCAGTTACAATCTTCCAAGAACCACTCGATTTTGAAAGCTTGTCCATACAATATTTTACAGCGCCGTTATTATCTTCGACACGGTATACACAGACTGCCGAATTACCGCTTACTTCTTCATGTATAATTCTAATGCCTAGTTTTTCACCCTTGAATTTGTCCAATACAATTCTAGCTACATCGCTTTGTGTGTTTTTGCCTTTGAAAACCAACCAGAGAGGCGCAACATAGACCCAGTACCCTGCTGGATTATCACTTACACCTGCCCAGCTGCCGCCTCCCCACCACCCATAATCGCTAAAATCACCATATTTTGGTTTATCCTCCGGGACTTTGAGCACATAGACCAAGTCAGTATATTTTTCGTTCACACTTGCCTTTTCAACAATTTCCTTGGAAATGTTCTTGACTGGAATGATCCTTTCTGTCTCCCCAGTCTGACTCGAATTTTTGAATACAAGCCAATAAGGTTCAACATAGACCCAATAACCTGCAGGTGTATCCTTCACCCCGGCCCAACTGCCGCCTTTCCACCACCCATAATCTGAGAAAGCGCCATATGAACCTTTGTCTTCTGGGACCTTGAGGACATAAAACAGATCAGTGTATTTTCCGTTTACATTTCCCTTCTCTATTATGTCCTTTGAAATTTTACTGGGAGGTATTACACGATCTTCTTGTGGCGCTGACAATGCAACTACAGCAACGACCAACAAGATAGCACTAAATATCTTTTTATTCATAAAATTCTCCAAAAATACTAGACCTCTAGTAGCAGGAAGTTTAACTTATACCACTTTGTATTTCAAATGATTATTTCGGTACAGCAACTTTTTTTTTAGAATCGCTTCTATAACAAGATTAAAGCCATCAGAGGGAGACTTGGCTGACCACGTTATAAACAAGACAAAAGCAGACAAAGAAAGGAGCAATATGAACTTTTTCATGCGCCTAATTATTGTAAGATTTATCTGAGAATCAACCTCTCCGGGGTTTTCTCTTTTCATAGGCCTCTATTACTTTTTGCACTAATGGGTGGCGCACCACATCTACCTTTGTCAAGTAGACTAAACTTATCCCGGGTATGCCCTGCAGCATGTCCTTAATCTCTACCAGTCCCGAAGGTTTGTTAAGAGGCAGATCTATCTGCGTGATATCGCCGGTGACAACTATCTTAGAACGCT
>SBBU01000191.1 GCA_005239585.1 Planctomycetaceae bacterium | reverse complement strand
CATTGCCAATAAACCGCGCTGCCTCGGCCGCACTTTTCTTTCGACTGCAAACGACAGCATCAATCCTGTATCCTGCACACCTCAAGAGTCTACCTATTGTCCTGCCTGCCTTGCCACCGCCAACTATGCTAATCGATGTAGACTTTATGATCTTGCCTCTTATATTTGAAATTTGATATCAGATTTTTTAATTTGTAGTTGGCCCCAGGATGAAGGGGAGGCAATTAACCTTTCGAGCAAACCTCTTTCTCTCAAGGTGGGTGCCTGGCCACGTACCTTGCCTTCCCCGTCGGTTGACATTTGCCAAACCTCAGGGCATGGCATTCCACGCGACACAACAGCTCCCAGTTTTTTTGTTTGCGAGGTTTGGTTAATAACCATAACCCCACACACCCCAGGGACAAATCAGATTATAACCTTTATGGCGCGAGGTTCAAGAACATCTTCTCAATTCGAACCGTATTTCACGGCAGGGCAGGATCCACGGTAAGTGCTTCTCATAGAAGAGCTGACTCCTGAAGCTTCGATTTACAAATTTGCTGAGTATTATCTCTCCCAGCTTGGAGTGAAGCTCGTAAAATATTAACCGGCGTGAGATGACCCTGAATCGGTATTTGGTATAAAATGCAGGGACAGTTCGCTCCTTTGGTTGATCCTCGGTCTTTTGAAAATAATCAAACGTCTGAAGTCCGAAAAAACGCTTGTGTGTAAAATCAGAAAAAGCCAGTGGATTGGAAAAGTGAGGCACTAGCACAGTTAGCAAGCCATTTTGGCGCAGAATCGAGTGGATCTCCTCCATAGCCTGCTCAAAGCGCGTGATGTGCTCTAATGTATGGCTTGTATATATCTCATCGATAACCTGATCTTTAAAAGGGAGCCTGAACTCAAGATCGGCCACCACATCTACTGCATTTGTCTTAACACGATCAACACCAATGTGACCCTCACGTTTATATTCCCCGCAGCCAATATCTATCTTAACTCCCAATTTTACGCGCCTTTACAACAAGATCTGATCCGGCAACATACTTGTATTTTTCAAGCCTAAAGCCATGCCTCGCAAGTAGGTGACGAACTGTCCTCAACGAATAGAATGTCACGTGCTCATGTCCGTATGCGTGCGGGAGAACTCTGTCATAAGCCCACTCCAGCAGCAACCAGCTCGGCCTGCTATAATCGGGTGTCGCAAGTATAAGCACTCCACCCTTTTTAAGACAGCGACTCAGTTCATCCATAAACATACTTGTCTGTGGAATGTGTTCTATAACCTCGCAAAAAAGTATGATATCAAAGTACTCATTTCTGAATGGCAGTGCAAAAACACTGGAACGAACCACATCCCTGCCTCGGTTTTTCAAGAATCGCAGCTTTCCCATCTCTAGATCTACGGGGACTGCCTGCGGTATGGCCTGAATAATGCGACTTGCACCGCAACCGACATCTAATATCTTTGGTTTCGACAATTCCACTAGATCCAATGTGATCTTAAATCGTGTTCGCTGCCAGTACCTTTGAAGGGGGATAATACTGTTAAAGGCTCGATCATCATAATCGGCCCCGCTGGCAGAATTCCTTAATTGATAGAGGCTCAAGTGGGAACGAAGTAGTATCAAGCCATAAGATATCAACTTTGCCTTTGAGACCCCCGCTTCTCTAGGTCTATAATGAAATGGCATCTCGATGACTTTAAAACCCTTGTTGAATAACTTTATAACTATCTCCTGCTCCACCTCGAATTGACGAGAAGTAATCTCAATCTCATCTAATGCTGCTTTTCTATATATCCGAAAGCCTGATGACATGTCCTTCAATGGCACCTTGAGAAAGAAAGAGGAAAATTTGTTCAGGATATAACTTAGTAATCTCCTTATGAAACTTGCCTGCATATATCCTCCGCTCACATAGCGGGAGGCAATTACTAGATCACCCTTGTCTCTCTCCTTTAAAAGCTGAGGTATGTAATAAGGATCATGAGAAAGGTCAGCATCCATTTGTATAACATACTTGCCCTTTGCAGATTTAAAGCCTTCCTTGAGCGCCCCTCCAAAGCCAGCCGATTCTTGATTTATAACTCTGGCGCCAAGCTCGCTTGCAACCTGAGCCGTGTTGTCGTTTGAACCGCCATCAACCACTAGTATCTCATACTGATAATCTTTCAAGACCTCCCTGAGTCTAGGAATCAGCACACTTAGATTCTTCGACTCGTTGAGGGCAGGTAGAACTACAGATATTTCCACTATGACCTTCGAAGTTTATTAAGCCTTACAAGTGAACGCAATATTAAACTACCATATTTTACCAAATGAACCTTTGAAACCCCTTTTTCCCTTGGTTTTACAATGAATGGGACCTCGACAATCTTAAAACCCTTGTCAAAGAGCTTAACTATCATTTCCTGCTGGATTTCGAGTTGTATTGCCGTCGTTTTTATCTCGTCGAGCGCTTTTTTTCTATACAACCTGAATCCAGATGACATGTCTTTAACAGGAATTCTCATAAAGTAGCGGGAAAATTTATTAAGCAAGAAACTTGAAGACCTCCTTATAAATGGGGCCTCCATTGATCCACCATGAACATACCTAGAACCCATCACGAGATCTGCCCTTCCTCTATGCTGTAATAGCTTGGGAATAAAGTATGGATCATGAGAAAAATCAGCGTCCATCTGCAAAACATATTCACCTTTGCAGATCGCGAATCCGTCTCTTAGCGCCCCACCAAAACCCTTTGACTCTTGAATTATCACACGTGTTCCAAGTCTGGCGGCGATCTCTCTTGTGTTGTCTGTCGACTTGCCATCGACAACAATTATCTCATGTTTAATATCAACAAGAACCTCTTTTATTTGAGGCAGAAGAACTGCCAGATTTTCAGCCTCGTTCAGGGCAGGAATTACTACCGAAATCTCCACAATATAACTATCGCCAAGAAAACAGTTACTACTGAAACTATAAAACCGAACTTGAAGCTAAAAGGCACATACTCAAATTCAATTGTGTTCTCTCCAGCGCCTATTTCAACACCTCTAAAAGTACCTTCAAAGGCCTCTATATTAACAACGCCGCCGTTAACTTTGCATTGCCAGCCCGGATAAAAATTGTCCAGCAGGATTATTCTGTCCTTCTTTTGTGCCGTTGCCTTGATAACCACCTTTTGAGTCTCATACGTTTGAATTGTCGCCTCTGCACCGCTACTCTCGATAAATGCCCTTGGTCTTGCCTTGTCGTTCCTGTAAATCTTTACATCGCCATCATGAACCTTTTCAAAACCTTCTAGCTGTTCCTCAGTAATTATATATTTGACATTTAACTTGCCCAGCTCTACTGGATCATATATTTTGCTCGGCTTTGCGGAATCATGATCTCTGATCATTACATACATTCTTTTCACATCGTACTTTTTCATATATTGAGCATAAGACCTTGGAAAGATGGTATTAAGACCTTCAGGGCTTGCGATGTCATACATCATCAGCATATTCCTAGCAGGAAGTCTCCATTCATTGCTATCTATAGCAGCCAGGACGCGGTAATGACCCTTGTCTTCTTTTATCTTGTATATCGCCTCGGGTGTCTTGGACAAAACTTGTGGCCTGTAAGTACTATTGTATGGGACAAAAAATATAAGAAGTTCTACTATACAGCTCAGTATTGCGACTCCACTTGCGAACCTTGAACCACGCGCCACAAAAAAGAGGGCAAGGATTACAAGGAATAATGATATGAAAATAGTATAGATATGCGGATTTGATATATTGAGCCACCGAAGAAGACCATGAACTGAAGACTCGGATTCTTGCTTCCCCCTGACAAGTAAAAACATTGCACCGCATGCAACCAACGCAATCAAGGCGAATATGACCAGTGGCTTCAAAAGCCTTGTGCTCGCCTGCTTCAAGTTTTCAAACCCGAAAGCGGCAAGTATTGACACACAGAATGTATAAAGAAAAATTCTTTGAGGAGGAACTGCCGAAAAGCCGGGAATATTTTTTAGCACCTGATAAACAGGATAGCACGTCGCTAAAAGGAGCGAACCAATCGCAATCACAATACAAAATTTGAAGATGGCTCGATTCCTCGGCACAGCAAAGATAGCAACGATAAGCGCAAGGATGCCAATATATCCCTGAAATTCATACATATTAGTACCCAAGTTCCTTCTCATGAGATCCACTCTGTCAAAAGGCCCGCCAAGAATTCTCGGAAATAAAAGAGTGAGCAACAGCATCGGCATTTTCAGCGGCTCTTTGAAAGCGCCCGGAAATTCATAACCGCTAACTGTACCGTTGGCCATCAACTCCAGTGAGGGAAGGAGCTGAATTGCTCCTACGCAGCAACCAATGAACAAAGAACAACAATAACCACCGATCGACCATAACAGAGTCCGGTTTTCGAGACCCGCAAAGATCAGGTAGATCAGTCCGCCTCCCAGCGCATAAAACGTGTACTGTTGGTTCCCTCCAAGACATAAAAAGCCGACAGCAATTCCAGCCTTGACAAAATCCACAAACTTACGGCTCTTTACTGCCGAGACAAGAAATAAAAAGAAGATCGGGATGAATACAAAGCAAATTAGAAAATATGCATATCTAAAACAAACCGTTAGTTGACCTGATAGCATCCATACACACGAGCCAAACAACGCTGAATTCAGAGAAAGATCAAGTTTTTTCAGGAAAATGTACATTGCGCATCCAGCAAGGAAAAAGTGGATGAATATGAATAGACCGTATGCGGTATATGTATCGAAGAGCAGATGCAAAATTATCTTGGGAGGGTAGATCTGACTTGACTGAAAATCTGCCAGACCCGGATGCCCGCAAAATGTGTATGGATCCCAGAGAAAGAATTTTCCCTTTTCAATCTCCTTGTCGTATTGATTTGCATATTGATAGACATATTCCACAGAGTCGAAGGCAATCGAGTTTTTAACATCAGCGTCAGGCCCCTTGCCCCAAGGCACTCGCTTCTCAACAAAATCAGTGGCAATAAATGTCTCTCCTAATATGAGAAAGTTCCTGCATATAAATATTGATAAGAGCAGAAATACTAGATATGGGACAAAACGAGGCTTTATCATGGTGTGGCAATTATAGTATCTCAAACCAATCTCGGCAAAATTTTTGATATTTGATTTTAGACTAGAATCAATGATATAACCTATAATATGATTTCTGAGCTGGCGAGGTTCTGATGTACTGGAAAAATAAGAAGGTTTTAATAACTGGCGGGGCCGGATTTATCGGATCTCACATCGCTGAAAGATTGGTTAAAGCAAAGGCTAGTGTTGCAATAATAGATTTAATGTCAAAGGCTGGCGACACCAAAATCAAAGACTTTAAAGACAAGCTTACCATCATGGATTTCGACATCACAAAAAAGACCGACTATAAGAAACTCTCACACGACTATAATTACATATTCCACATGGCGGGGATAACTTACCCATACGAATTTGAGCATGATGTAAAACGAGGATTCAAGACAAACGTGGATGGCACACTCTACATGCTAGAATTTGCTGCCCAAAACAACAAGATAAAGAAATTCATATTTCCCTCAACGGCATACGTCTACGGCAAGATGCCCAAATATGTCCCAATAGACGAAAAACATCCAATTGACACATCTGACAACAATTATGGGCTCTCAAAGAAACAGGGAGAAGAAATCTGCCAGAAATTCATCCAATCCAGCAAACTGCCTGTTGTAATCTTTAGACTCTTCAACACCTTTGGTCCAAGGCAATCAAAAGAATATTTTTTTCCGAGTGTAATATTGCAGGCCATAACGAAAGAATATGTTGAGATCTGGACCGAGTCTCCGAAAAGAGATTTCAACTTTATACAAGATACTGTAGATGCATTGATAAAGGGTGCAGAATCAGATGTTATAGGCGGTCCAATAAACATTGGGTCAGGAAAGGAAGTAACCGTTGGAGAGATTGGGCGATTCATCGCAAAAAAGTTTAATGTCGAATTCAGATCCCTCAACAAACAAGTGCTCGGACCCAAAAGGCTCTTGTGCAATTATTCTCTGGCGAAACGCTTGCTTGGCTGGAAACCAAAAGTACCATTCTTTCAAGGCCTCGACAAGACAATAGACTGGTTTTCCAAGAATCATAACCTGTTTTAACCACTTGTTGACTTTTAACTAATTCCTGATATCTATTTCTCTATGCCATTCTTCTTGATTTTCACATTAGCTAGTGCCAGTCAGCTGTCACCTGCTCAAGATCATTTGTCTCGTATAGGAAACATCGATCTGAAGACCATATACAGTGACTCGTGCCTTGGACCCGGAAGCAGTTGGTCCTATGAAAGACCAAATCTCTTCCGTAGGAGTGACATTGTACCTGAAAATGGCGTATCTCTCTTTTTAGAACATGAAAAGATAATGAAATTAAGGCTTGATTCTTCAGGTGTGAATGGATACAGAACAGACGGCAACAACGCAATAACAGGAAGGCTTGCATCAGGCACGACTGCTAATGATGTTGATTTACAAGTTAACGCCCTGTGGTTGCGAGGCGCTTATGGTGTCCTCAGCCTACCGGACAATCTCTTTGCTATTGAAATCTTTGCGCTTGTCGGGTTTACCGACATCTCACTCGATGGTAATGTCAGAAAACCCGGAATGTCTGCGGACGATCTTGCAATAGAAAGCCAGGGGGCATTCGGCTACGGAATTGGCTCAAAAATTCAGTTTTACAAACACAAAAAATTAGGAATCTTTTCAGAGATATCGTTTAAACGAAGTGCAAATGCAGTCGATATTGATAGCGTCTCAAGCCTCGACTTGAATGTCCCTGCCGGTCAGACTGCTACTCAAAACTTTAGATCCGAGATAGACTCTGTTACAATATCGGGATATGCATCTTATCGCGTGACAGCAGGGACTCTTTTCATCTCCCCATACCTTGGTGCACATCTCTCCTCTTCAAAAATCAACATCTATGGGTCGCAGAGTTTTGTCTGGCCTACATTCACAGGAAGACAACACATAAACTACAAGACAAGAAACGATACATTAACAGGGTTAATGATGGGAACCGATGTTGTGTTGGCGCACAATGTAGGTGGATTCTTCGAGCTCCACTTTTTAGATGAAAAAGCCATCATGCTTGGCGCGGCACTCTCTTTCTGAACAGACTTGCCAAAACTTTTTCTTCCGATGAGGTGGGACAAGAAATTTACAAATGAGGGATTAATTGTGCAGATTCTTATTTTTGTGGAGAAGTTCAAGGGTTGAGGCAACTGGAAAGATCTGTTCTGCCTGAATCTTTATCCACTTGGCTTGATTATGCATCATCTCAATTCTATCAGCCAAGACTTTAATCGCCTCATCAGCATCCTTTACATTTGGATCTGTGTATTTTTTCACCGCAGAGAGCAATGCCTTTTTTGTTTCTTCATCAACTTCATCCCATGACTTGCGCAGATGGTTGAGAAAGGATCTCATACGCCCAATGATCACTGTCGCCTTGGTCGAAATCCTCACCGCATTTTTATATGTTTTTACTACTTGAACCTTGAGATTTATAGTCCTTTTCAAATTCCCCCTCATCTGGATAATCATTGCCTCAAACTGCTTGATACCCCTCACATACTCCCTTGTGAGTTTTGACATCTTATCCCATCCCATACAGCCGTTATTATATAACTGGGATTCAAAGGTGCAAGTTCTTGTCTTTGGTGAAAAGAATGGGCGAGGCGCCTAATTAGGGTAAACCCTGTTTGCATTTATGAATTAATCTACCGTCGCCAAGGTCGTAGTGGTTTTCTTTGCCAAACGGGAGCAAAACGAGAAACGTTTCTCGTTTTACAACTTGAATCATGTGAGGCATCTTATTCGTGTTCACCTATAACGCTAAAGCTTCCTCGAAAAAAAAAAAAAAAAACGACACGCTATCGCTTTTTTACTATACTCATATAATTATATAGTTATATGATTATAGCAAAAAAGGGGAACCGATTTCCCTTTTTGCAAAGCCGGCTTGCCGATGGGTCTCAAGGGTAACCACTGATTCTATTTCTTGAACAGGCCATTCACACAGTAAGGAGAGACTAGTTTGCGGTAGTAATATAATCGTTCAAGCTCTTGCCGCCTTGGGATTCGTAGACTCCTGACCCCGGGATCAACAACATCATCAAGGTGATAAACCCAGGTCTTATTCCACACGCTTATCGGTCGTGTACCGTTCATAACTAGCCGATTTTTTAGATCTGAATCCTCCTTGCCAAAATTATCATAATTTTCATCAAAACCATTCACTGCAAAAAAATCTTCGCGCCACACAGAGATATTTGCGCCATAGGCGACAAGTCTATCTGGCCTGCCAATGAGTCGATAAAAATAAAATTTACAAGACTCGGACACAAACCTAAATGTATACCTGCAAGTTATATATCTGCGTAAATTTTGAAGACCATCTTCAATTACTTTTTTTGACTCGGCTGGATCTAAATTAACATGTCCACCAACGCAGAAAGAACGCGGTCTGCAGTGTGCAACGTGTATAGCAACAAAGTTCTCTGATGGCACACAATCCCCATCTGAAAAGATCAAGACCCTGCCTGAAGATTCTAACACAGCCAAGTTGTGTATTCTTGCCCTTCTGTAGCCCATGTTTTTCTGCCACACATGTTTCAGAGCAAAAGGGCTCCTCTTCTTGAACTCCTCCACCAGTACCCTCGTTTCCTCGCCTGAACCATCATCCGAGATAATGAGCTCGAAATCTCTACATGTCTGCCTTGAAAAACCCTCAAGAGAAAGCCTTAGACTATTCGGCTGGCTAAATGTGCTAACTATCACGCTTGCCCTTGCTTTTGCCATAAGGATGATTATATAACGAGTATGGCACTTAAGTATTCTTGCATACTGCTGCCACTACTATTCACACCGCAGGAAACCGATTTTACATTTGAGAAAGTAATACCGTCAAACTCGCTCATTTACGTCAGTATTGAAGGACCATCCCAGACATACACTAAGATCAAATCCTCTAAACTACACCAACTTTTAACTGATTCTAAGATAGCCAAAATCATTTCACAAGATGCCGTTATCAAAGAGATCCAAAATTTCTTGACCGAACTCGAGAGAGCCACGGGCAGTTCTCTTGACTCGATCATTTCAGATATGACCAGAGTCTTGTTTGCCCAAGTAGATAAAACATCTTCTCTATTGAGTATCGAGTTCAAGAATAAGGATGTCGCTCATAAAGTAAGTTCAGCCCTGGAGAAGAAATTTCAAGATAAGAAAAGAATCAAGCTGAACGAAACCAAATTGATACTTGCCTTTGGTACAGATATCCCTGAAAAACCGGTAGAAAAAAACCTTTATGAGGATCATAAAAGCATAAGCAAACTTAAAGAGAGGCTTTCGGTGAAAGCTGGATCGACATTTATCCTTGTCCCGCAGCATTCTTTGGCATTTAAACTCGATATCGAAGAGAAGATTTTTCGCAGCCACTTATTAATTCAAACTTCCGACCCAAAACTCCTGAAGATCATTGAGAAGCTTGAGACCAAGCCATTTGATCCCCGCAAAGCCCCTGCGAATTCATTCCTGACCATTCTGTCTAGCCTGAATGTTTCTCAGATAGATGACCTTGCAAACTGGACAAAATCAAACAAGGGATTTCCTGATCTGACCAAACTAGTCGAGCTAAAAATCGGAAGGCTTCTTGATAATACCAGCCTCTATTCAATAGCGCTTAAAAAGCAGGATTTCATGCTGATCGCTGAATTTCAAAAAAAATCTGATCTTTTGTCAACTGCTGATGCACTTGCCACTTCCGGACTATACATAGACAAAGGCGATGGCAAGTATTTATTGAAAATCCCCACATCAAAACCCCTAAGTGTAACACCGTGGTATCATGATAAGATACTTGTCAGAGATAGAATGTATGCATACACCTCATTCTCAGCGATATCTGATTACAAACCCCCATCCACCCTTCTTTCTGAGAATGAAAGATTCAAGACCTTTACAAAAGATGCCAAAGGGACACTGGCCATATACACTGACTGGGAGGTCTTGATCCCGACAATTCACCAGCAACTAGAGCCGTGGCTGGGTCTTTTTGGGTCCTCTATTAAATTCATGGGCATTGAACTGGCCAAGTTCCCCTTTGATTCTTTGTCCAAGTTATCCGGCACAAGTCTCGATTCGCTTTCTAGTACACAGGATGGCCTCCTCGTCGAGTCTATATCTGAGAGCGGGTTCTCATTTTCACATATTGCCTTTTTAGCGGCGATTATCCAAAAATAAACCTTGTTAATGCAAGATTTCATGCAGCAAATAAGGTACCAGTAGATAATTCCTTAACTTCAGCAAAGACCACCCTGCATATTGGTCACTTTTTATACTGGATTACACTGAAATTCAATAAAGGAGCCCTGGTAGAGATCGAGATAAAGGATTCAGGAGTTAGATGTAAATGATAAGGTCTTCATGAATGATCTGGTAACCCTTGTTCATAAAGATAACAGCGGCAGGCATGGGCAGGGTTTATCTTGAATTCTGGCGGATATTCCTTGTTGCAGTGAGGCATGACCTGAGGGCAACGCGGGTGAAAGTGACATCCAGAGGGTGGACGCGCAGGGGAGGAAACATCGCCTGCAAGCTTGATCTTTTTCAATCCTGTTTGGGGATCTACTCTCGGAACGGCCGCAAGGAGTGCGCGCGTATATGGGTGCTTTGGGTCATCGAAAAGCTCTTCTGTTGGCGCCTGCTCTACGATGCGCCCAAGATACATGACCGCAACTTCATCTGAAATGTACTCGACCACTGAAAGATCATGTGTAATAAGCAGAATCGTAAATTTGTATTCAGACTGGAGTTTTTCCAAGATATTTATGATCTGTGCCTGCACAGAAACATCCAGAGAGCTTGTTGCCTCGTCACATACTATGAAATCTGGATTGACAGCGAGTGCGCGGGCTATTCCGATCCGCTGCCGCTGGCCGCCAGAGAACTCGTGCGGGTATCTGTTGATCATCCGAGGATCGAGCCCCACCTTCTCCATGATCTCGTGGCAACGCTCTTCAAGTCCGTCGCGAAAAAGACTGTGGGTTTTCATGCCTTCCTGTAAAATGTCGCGGATCATCATTCTCGGGTCGAGTGAGGAAAACGGGTCCTGAAATACAATCTGGAGGCGTCGCCTGTATGGTTTCAGTTGAGGACGTGAGAGCTTGACTAGGTTTACGCCGTTAAAATATACTGACCCTTCAGTTGGTTTTATCAGCTGAAGAATCGCCTTGCCAAGTGTAGTTTTGCCGCAGCCCGATTCACCAACGAGTGCTACCGTCTTACCGCATGGGATTGCCAGATCAACTCCATCGACGGCCCGGACATGGTTAACTGTCCGCCTGAAAAGTCCTTTCTTTATGGGGAAATAAACCTTAAGCCCCTTTACAGTGATGGTTGTCTCGGTGCTTTTTGCTCCCTCGATTCTCGGCCGTGGAGCGCTCTGCTCACTGACTTGAGTGCTTAAAGCATGGCCCATTAGTTCCTTATCATACAAGAGACAAGCAGCATGATGATCCTGTTCTATATCGAGCAGCTTCGGTTCTTTTTGCGAGCAGACCGGCATTACCTTGTGGCACCTCGGAGCGAAACGGCATCCATCTGGAAAGTTCGTGGCGGAAGGAACTCTGCCCTCGATTGTCTGTAGCATCTCGCCTCGTTTCTGCCGCCCGGGAAGAGATTGCAAGAGACGCGCTGTGTATGGATGGGATGGCTTGTTGAAGAATTTGTCTCGCGGGGCCTGTTCTACGATTTTGCCGGCATACATGACCGCAATTTGATGGGCATTTTCAGCCACGAGCCCTAGGTTGTGTGTTATAAGAAGAATGGCTGTGCCTAACTCTTTCTGAAGATTTTTCATGAGGTCTAGAATCTGAACCTGAATCGTGACGTCAAGCGCGGTGGTGGGTTCATCGGCAATGAGGAGACCCGGATGGCACGATAGCGCAATTGCGATCATCACACGCTGGCGCATCCCGCCAGAAAGTTGAAATGGATAGTCATCGATTCTTTCCTCAGGATCGGGGATTCCGACCTTCGCGAGCATCTCGATAGCCCTCTTGCGCGCTTCCCTACGGCTGACTTGCTGGTGCTGCAGTATGACCTCTTCAATCTGGTTGCCAATGGTGAAGACTGGATTCAGACTCGTCATCGGTTCTTGGAATATCATCGATATTTCTTTGCCCCTGATCTTCTGCATATCAGCGTCACCAAGCTCAAGTATGTTTTTTCCCTTATAGCCGATCGTGCCGCCAGCGATGAATCCTGCCGGCTTTTGCACAAGCTGCATTATGGATAGGGCAGTCACGCTCTTCCCACATCCGGATTCCCCCACGATCGAAAAGGTTTCCCCCTCATGTATATCGAACGAGATCCCATCTACTGCGCGGGCAAGCCCCTCGCCAGTTTTAAAGTACGTCTTTAGATCTCGAACTTTAAGCAGAACTTTTTCCATGTCACGCCGTTTTCAACCTTGGGTCAAGCGCATCTCTTACGGCATTGCCAAATATAAATGACGGCAGGACAAGCCCGAACATGAAGATGAAAGCTGCAATGAGGTTCCACCAGATAACAGGATCGCGTGCTACTTCTAGTCGGGCTGCATTTATCATGCTTCCCCAGCTTGCAATGTTGGGGTCAACACCGATCCCTACATAAGCCAGCACCGCCTCGGCAAGCACGAGGCCGCTGAAGCGCATCATGATTGAAATAAGCACAATGTGCATTACGTTCGGCAAAATATGTCTGAACATTATTCTGGTATGACCCACCCCGAGGGCATGGGCGGCTTGGACGTATTCAAGCTCGCGCATTTTTAGCGTCTCGCCACGCAACAGGCGACAAAGACCCGTCCAGCTAGTAATTCCAAGGATGATACAGAGCCACATTAGCTTGATATCGGATGATACTACAGTCTGCAGACCTTCGATTTTTTGAAGCTGAGTTTCGACCACGAGAACACCTGCCGCAATGAGCAAGATACCGGGGATCGAGTTAAGTGTCGTGTAGATGTATTGAATAACGTCATCTATCCATCTCCCAAAATAGCCGGCTGGGATACCGCACACAATTGCAAATGGTGTTACGATGAGTGTTGTGATTGTTCCAAATATAAGCCCTGTTCTGCACGCTTTGAGCGCTAGATAGAGGACATCCTGTCCTGTCTTGGTAGTACCCAAGACGTGATACTTGTTAGCAAGCAGGACAATGGTACAGACGACAATACAGAGAGAGAACGTGAACCACCCAAAGAACGCAATTTCTTTAAAGCGATGTACAAATCCCTTTCCCGATCGTGTTAAGAATGCAACTGCGCCCCAGATGAAAAAACCAAAGAAAGTTCCGATCAGCACCCCTGTAATCAATATCATCACTATATCGCTTGAATAATCTTTATCTGGGTCTCTAAGATGGTTCCCCGCAAACTTGAGGCGTTGCTGAACATGCCCATATCGACCATCGCCCAAGTCTATGACATCTTTTGTAAACTGGTGCGCAGAAAGCGGCGCTGAATAGGTTTTTTCCGAGCCTTCTTTCAAGGGATAAAGCGATTTATAGGGTGAGAGCGCCCTGCAGTTGCTCAATAACATATCAAGCGGTGTGAGCACAGCAGTTTCATATACGGCATTCCCATTCGAATCGACGGCCGGATTTCCATTTTCATCCATAGCCCTCAATTTAAAGTGAAGGCTGTCGAGTGAACCTATAATAGCGTAAACGAGCAGGATTCCACCCGAGATCATGGCAAGCTTTTGAGACTTGATCTGCCCCCATGCCTGACGATAGTATTCCTGCTTCGAGGCCCAGATCAAAAAGATGACTCCGCTGACAATTAGAATCCAAATTGCCAGATCGGCCCATAGAAAAACTAACTGCATACTATTCCAACCTCACGCGCGGATCCACAAAAGTGTAAGAAATATCAGTCAGTACCAGTCCAATGATGTAAAGTACCGAACCTATGAAGACCATAGCCTGTACAATGGCAAAGTCCTGCCTATCGATCGCCTCTATCATAAAGGCACCCATACCCGGAATCGAAAAGAAGGATTCTAAAATGAGGCCGCCTATAAATAGAAAAGGAATCGCTACAACTATGCTCGTGAGTATCGGTATCATCGCATTCTTCAGGACATGCTTGAAGAGCACTCTTGACTCTGAGAGCCCTTTTGAGCGTGCGGTTCGAACGTAATCCTTATTAACCTCCTCAAGAAAGATCGTTCTGTACCACAAAATGCCGCTTCCGATGCCCCCTATTATCCCAATGACTATAGGCATAATTGCGAACTTGAGGGCGTGCAGGTCTCCGTCGAACCCTGAGACAGGGAAGAGCTTCAATGTCTTTGCGAATAACCACTGCCCGCCGATTACGTAGAAAAGAATCGATACCGACATAAAAATGACGCTCCAGATGACCCCCCAGAAATCGAGATAGGTGCCACGCATATAGGCTATTATCATTGCAATAGTTATCTGGATAAGGAGCCCTATAATGAATGTAGGGATTGTGATTGTCAGACTAGGTCCTATTCTCTTTACAATTTCATCACCGATAGACCTTCCATCATCAGACTTGCCAAAGTCAAGATATAAAAACCGAATCGATTTTTGAAAGAAAATAGTCTCTGCTAGTCCGCCGAAAAACCCCAAGTCCTTGTGCTGCTTCAGCCGTGTCATGATGCTAGGGCAGTCTTTTGGCCCTTTCATTTCAAGTTTGATTGTAATCGGTTCTTGCGATGTGATTTCAAAGTCAAAGCGATCCATTCTCTGAGAGCCAAGATGGACCTGAATAGCGCGGGGATTAAAAGAACCAGATGGCTTGAGCGCTGTTGGAGGATCAACGATCAACTGTAAGTTGATGGTTCCAGATCCCTTTGCAGGACTCTCAACAGTAAGGGCATACTGTCCCGGGACAACACCCTGAAATGAGTGGCTGAATGACACAATTGCAGCATCTCTTATCCATACATCTTCATAACCATCGTTGAAAAATGTAGGGAGGTGGTAATTGCGTTCCCTCTTCCATTTTTCTATCGAATCTCGAGTAGCATGCTTGGGATTGTGAAGCCTAGCCACGTCATCTGGACTGTTGATCCCGAAGAAAAGTATAAAGGTAAGGACGTTTACTCCAATAAGTATTGGAATCACGTAGACCATTCGTCTGATTATGTATCTAATCATATGGTTGGCGGCCTGCGACCTTTGCCATAAATTTTAATAAAGGCGGGGATGGTACTTATTAGCATCAAACCAAGAAGAAGAAGCACGGGCCAGATTATGGGCCTATTCCATTCAGATCTCTTTCCTTCTCTTATGAAAGCATCAACTCTTTTGTATTTCATTGAGCCGCCCAATGCCTTTGGCTTTACATTGTGATACCACTCGTGATACAAGGCAAAACTTACGGGATTGTACCACCATATCCATGGCGAATCCTCCCTCGCTATCTCCTGCATCTTGCGGATGATTTCAAGCCGAGCAGGGCTGTCGGGCATGCTCTCCATTTGTTTGAAAAGCTTGTTGAACTCCGGATTATCATAGTTGACAGCATTTTCTCCCCCATGTTTTGCCTTGGAGTATGGCCCGTAGAGGAGAAAGAGAAAGTTTTCCGGATCAGGATAATCAGCGTTCCATCCCCAGCTGATTATCTGAAAGTTTCCCTTGTCAACCTTGCCGCGAAACCGGTTATAGTCTGTAGCGCGTATCTGCAGACCAATATTAAGCCTTGCAAATTGCTTGCGTACCCAATCGAGAAAAGGCGAGCCTTCTGCGCCACGAGCCGAAGTGTCGTAATAAAGCACTAACGGCCTGCCCTCTCTATCCTTTCCTCCCGCATACCCTGCCTCAGCGAGAAGCTTTTTTGCATAATCGATCGATTTTCTCTGCGGCTTGGCAGTTTTGCTGTCCCAATCGTATATAAAATTGTTTATGCCTTGCTCGGTCTCTTCATAACCAAAGATGCCGGGGGCTATGGGTCCCTGTGCTGGTATGCCGCGGCCGTTGAGGAATATCTGGATATATTCCTCAGACGAAACAGCTAACGAAATTGCCTGTCGCAGTTTCTTTCTTTCTGCTGTGTAGCCGCCCACTATGCCGTCGTCCATGTTAAAGCCAAAGTAATATATAGTCGGCGCTATTGATTTCTGGAGGCCGATACCCATCTTTTTCATCTCCTCTGATAACCCCAAGTCTCCTGTGGCACTGAGGCTGATTGCCTGATCAAAAACTTCTGAACGTATTACAGAAGTGTCATAGTATCCCTGTAGAAACTTTGTCCAGCGGGGTATTTGTTCCTTCTCTCGCTTAAAGATTATTTTATCCAAAAAGGGCAGTTTTTTCCCGGCATCGTCCAAGAGTCCATGCTCCCGATCACCCGGATCACCCTCTGACGGGTAAGTTTCAACATGAAAATTTTCGTTTCGGACGAGCTCTATCTGGCTGTGTTCCTCGTAACGCCCTATTCGGTACGGGCCCGTTCCGATGGGACGATTATCGAGGCTAACTCCGCGAGCAGTAAGAGCAGGCTGCGTGTAAAAACGGCCCGCTTCAGGAGGTATCGGCGAAAAAAATGGCATGGCAAGCCAGTAAACGAACTGGGGATACTTTTCCTTAAGAGTGATCTGCCAAGTCAGCTCATCGACAACCTTTGCCCCCTCCAATTCGAACTTATCGAGGTCAAGAAAGATCGGATTATTTCTCTCGTCGAGTTCCTGATTATAGAGGAGCCCAGCCTCCTGTTTTCGTTGTGATCGTATCTTTTCAAGCTCTGCCTTGAGGGTTTTTGAGAGCTCGGTGAGGCCGAGTATATATTTTTCCATCGTGCTGAGAATCGGCGAGTTTAATCTTGGGTGAGCGAGGCGTTTGATCTGGTAGACATAATCATTTGCTCTGAGAGTACGCGTGCCATGCAAAAGATTTTCAAGTTTATAGTCTGCGCCTTTAAAAAGGGCCTCTGTCAGCGACAAATTGACGGCTTGGAAACATGGATGGTTCTGATACTTGATCCCTGTTTTTATGCGTAAGGTGTAGGTGGCGCGGCGAACATCCTCTGCCGGCGGATCAACTCCGAGCTCTTTGCCGTCACGATCGTAATATTTAGGCCTTGGAATCTCCTCTGCGGTAAGTGGCTCTAACTGATAAGGTCGCTTTAGGAAATGGTACTGAAGAGGCGGTTCATAGATGTTTTCGATCAGTTCGTACTCGTCTGCAGAATATGAGACCGCTGGATCAAGATGCTTTGGTGGCTCTGTAAAAGTAGTGTAAAAGTAATTTTTTCCGTATTCTTCTGATCGGTAAGGATTATTGGTGCAGCCGACTAGAAGCAGACAGAAAGCAGATACCCTTGCCGCCCTAAACATACGTAGACGATAATATAAATAGAGGCTAAAAATCAACAGTTACAGACCATATTTATTTAAAAATTCCCACACGCTCTTAAACAAGCACTCTCCAAAGTTCTCTTGAATTCAAACCTAACCCAGTTTATCATTTTACCCTATGAGTATTGCCGACCTAACCAAATTCCTCAAAGAGGAGGCTGTTACCACTCAAAAGCTGAAATTCATAGAGAGCGCCGATGGGGAGCTTGGATTCCATCATACACCATATCATCCACATCTAGGCAGGACAGAACTCCTCGATATATATGCCAAGATGTACACCTCTCGCAGAGCAGATGACTTTGAGGTCCTGCTCCTTAAACAAGGCAAGGGTAATTTTACTATATCATGTGCAGGCGTAGAGGCAGTCGGAGTCTGCGCTGGCAAAGTCCTGAGAAAGACAGACCCCCTTTGTCCATACTACAGAGATAGGGCACTAGTTCTCACCCGCGGCGTGACACCCTATGAGATGTTCTTGGAGGCGGTCTTTTCCTCCAAAGACCCTGCCTCGAGCGGAAGACAAATGCCATCTCACTTTGGTAATAGAAAACTAGGTGTAGTTCCACAAACATCCCCAACCGGTTCCCAGATGCTTCCGGCACAGGGGCTCGCAGAGGCCGTAGCAAAAACAGCTAAACTTTTGTCAAAGAGTGAATATCCAGCCGATAGTGTTGTTTATGTTTCAATCGGTGACGATGCAGTAAGTCAGGGTGAATTTTACGAGGCAATAAAATCGGCCTGCCAGTATTCATCGCCTATTGTGTTTCACATAATCGACAATGGTTTTGGAATATCAGTATCGATAGAAGAGACCATCCCCGCTTATGATCCATCGGCCATGTTCAAAAGTATGCCCGGTCTCAAGATATTAAAGTGTGATGGAACTTCTGTACGCGAGTCATACAATGCATTCAGAGAGGCGGTAAACTATGCAAGATCAAGAAAAGGCCCGGCCCTGGTGCATTCAAAAGTAGTAAGACTCTACAGCCATTCATCAAGTGACGATCAGAGAAAATATAGAACCAAAGAAGAAATAGCCAGAGATAATGAACGTGACCCTATACCAAAATTCGCACGAGAACTTGTATCCTACGGCATCGCAACACCAGAGGAACTAATTCAGATAAATGAAGCTATAGAAGAAGAAATGAGAAGATCACTCGATCAGGCAGTTCAAGAACCCAAAACAGATACAACAATTCTCTTTTCAAGGACATACAACTATACCAAGGAAAAGACACTTGAAGAGTACAGAAAAATAACAGGGGGCAAAAAATCATCATATGCTGGACAAACATTCGTCATAGCAGACGCGCTAAATCGATGCCTTGATGAGCTCATGGCCTTTGACGAAAGGATCATAATGTGGGGAGAGGATGTCGCTGACCTATCTCCTTCGAGGCTCAAAAATCATCCTGAGCTGGAGGGCAAAGGGGGTGTCTTTGGTGTAACAAAGGGATTACAGAGAAAACATGGCACCGAGCGAGTCTTCAACTCGCCGCTTGCAGAGGCAAGCATAGTCGGCAAGGCAATGGGATATTCCATACAAGGGTTCATCCCTATACCAGAGATTCAATTCCGCGACTTTTTGAACCCCGCATGGCAGGTCTTGATTGACGAAATCTCAACACTATCTTTCAGATCATGTGCAAGTTTCACATGCCCCATGGTAATCCGAATGGCCTCAAGCGGATATCTCATGGGCGCTGGAGCAATATGGCATTCTGAAAATGGCGTGGGACCAATTCTCAATCAGCCCGGACTTCGAGTTGCAGTCATCTCTAATCCACGAAATGCCGTGGGGGCCCTTAGGGCAGCAGTTTACTGCGGCGATCCTGTCGTCTTTATTGAGCCAAAGGCACTTTATAGGAGACGATCCGAATATTTTGCCCAACCTTACCCAGACTTTGACTTTGTCCAGTGGCTCGGCGAGGAAAATGAAATCTATGGCGATGGCAAAGACATAGCAATCATTACCTACGGTAATCTCGCAAATATATGCTGCACTCTCTTGCCTGAGCTCAAGGCAAATGGCGTAAATGCAAAACTTGTAGTACTCACATGGCTTAATCCACTCAATGAAGAGCTGATACGCAGGGTTGCCGATGAAACAGGCAAGATACTAATTGCGGATGAAGATAGGAGGACATGCGGTGCAGGCACAGCAATCGCAGACGTTATTTATCGAGACAAATCACTACGAAAAAGAGTTGATGTGGAACGCATCGCAGCCAAGGATTCGCGCGTCCCATTCGGCGACATCGGCGAACGAGTGATACTCCCTCAACCTGAAGATATTGTCAAAACCGCGATCTCACTTGTAAGATGAAAAAACACACAGAGCGCAAATTCGAGGTTGTAATTGAGTATGACCCCTAGGAAACAACCACTTACAAATACGGTGTCTATGTACCCGACTTGCCTGGCTGCTTCAGTGAAGGCAGAACAAGAGAAGAGGCACTTGAGAACATTAAAGAAGCCATCTCTCTTTTCCTAGACGTACAGAATAAGCTCCAGAAAAATCGCCGCATTGAAGTTGTTGAAATCAGAATTTAACAGACACCGCTAATAACGTAATTCGTGTTCTAAAAAAGATTGGCTTTTCTATTGCAAGGGAAGGCCACAGCCATACAATACTTGTGCGTGGGACAAAATTAATTCCAGTTCCGCGCCACCCAGGTCCTGACTTCCTATAACAAGTATTTTATGAGCCTCAAGAAACATAAGTACTTATCTTTCAATGAAATTGCATCAGCACTGT